>NZ_JBAMDC010000644.1:0-2209 GCF_036961605.1 Streptomyces sp. KLMMK | reverse complement strand
CGTCCCTGTAACACCCGCGCCAGCGACGCGTGGACCTCCTCCACCGACCGCTCCGGCTGGAACGACTGCCAGTCCAGTGCCGTCACGAGCACCATCCCGAACAGCGCGGACGCCGTCAGGGCGACGTCGGACCCCGCCGCCGGGTCGTCCTCCGCGGCCGCCTCCCGCAGCACGGACTCGATCACCTCGACCGCCTGCTGCCGCACCCGCGTCAGCGTCGGGCGCCAGGCCCGGTTGGTGCGCCACAGCTCGGCGACGTAGAGCTGGGCCAGCGCCGGCCGGCGCGCCACGAAGTCCAGCCCGGCGCGGATCATCGCGTCCAGCGCCTCGGCCGCGCCGCCGCCGCGCTCGGCCGTCTCGTCGGCCGCGGCCCGCAGCGCCCCGGTCAGCAGCTCCATGCCGTGCCGCAGCAGCTCCTCGAACAGATCGGTCTTGCTCGCGAAGTTGTAATAGACGGTGCCCTTGGCCACCCCGGCCCGTTCCGCTATCTCGTCCACGGTGGTGGAGGAGAAGCCCTGTTCGGCGATGAGGGTCACCGCGGCGTCGAAGAGCTTTCGCCGGGTGTTCTGACGGCGCGTACCGCTGCTGTCCATGAGGTGATTCTCCCTGCCCGCCCCGCGGCCCCCGCGCCTGCGTCAACCTCGCGTGGCCGCACGGGTATTCGCGCAGGCCGGAGCCCTTGTCCGGAGCGCCCCGCGCGGCGCCGCGCCGGGCCGGGCGGCCGTGTCGTCCCGGCCCCGGGCACGGCCCATTAGGCTGGGGCGCACGCAATCGTTCGCCACCGCCGAGGAGCCACCCGCCGTGTCAGACCCGCTGCGCCCCCGGGCGTCCCTGCGTACCGCCGTGGTCTGGGAGGTCCTGCGCGACGCCCTGGACCGCCGGGTGAAGGCCGCCGGCCCGGCCGGCGGCGTGCTGGACGTGCTCGACACCGGCGGCGGCTCCGGCCACTTCGCGGTGCCCGTCGCGGCGCTCGGCCACCGCGTCACCGTCGTCGACCCCAGCCCCAACGCCCTCTTCGCGCTGGAGCGCCGGGCCGCCGAGGCCGGTGTCGCCGAGCGGGTGCGCGGCGTCCAGGGCGACGCCCACGGCCTGTTCGACGTGGTGGACCGCGGCGCCTACGACGTGGTGCTGTGCCACGGCGTCCTGGAGTACGTGGACGACCCCGCCGAGGGCGTGCGCAACGTCATCGAGGCGCTCCGCCCCGCCGGCACCCTGAGCCTGCTGGCCGCGGGCCTCGGCGGCGCCGTCCTCTCCCGTGCGCTCGCCGGGCACTTCACCGAGGCCCGCCAGGTCCTCACCGACCCGGCCGGCCACTGGGGCGCGGGCGACCCGATGCCGCGCCGGTTCACCGCCGAGCAGCTGACGGAGCTGGTGACCGCCGCGGGCCTGGAGGCGGGCGCCGTGCACGGCGTGCGCGTCTTCGCCGATCTGGTGCCCGGCGTGCTGCTCGACGCGGAGCCCGGGGCCCGGGAGGCGCTCGCCCAGCTGGAGGCCGCCGCGGCCGCGCTGCCGGCCTTCCACTCGGTGGCCACCCAACTGCACGTACTGGCCGAACGTGGCTGACTGCGCGCTGTAGGTCACACACCACCCGATCAGCTGGTTCGCCCCGTATGATCGGGGGACGCCGTCCGGCATGGCCGCTCGGCGAACCGGGAATGTACGTCCCGACACCACCGATCGCCACACGGACATCGGTGGGCGGATTGGCGCAGAGGGGCGGGTTTCACGGGGGCGATTCCCTGCCTATCCTGAAAGGGTCGCACCCGGTCGCCCCCCGCGACCGACGAGTAGGAGGACTCCGTGCCGCTCTCGGAGCACGAGCAGCGCATGCTCGAGCAGATGGAGCGAGCGCTGTACGCCGAAGATCCCAAGTTCGCGACAGCGCTCGAGGGCAGCGGCCTGCGCACGTACACCCGGCGACGGGTCTACCAGGCGGTCGCCGGGTTTCTGGTGGGTATCGCGCTCTTGATGACCGGCGTGATGATTCAGGGGCAGTACTGGATCAGTGTGGTCGGCTTCCTCGTCATGCTGGGCTGCGCGGCGCTCGCCGTCACCGGCTGGCGCAAGGCGCCCCGGCCCGGTGCGCAGCAGGGGACGGGCCCGGCGGGGCCCCTGGGCGGCCGGGGCCAGATGCGCCCGCGCCGCAGCATGATGGACCGCATCGAGCAGCGCTGGCAGCGCCGCCGCGACGAGCAGGGCCACTGAGAGC
>NZ_JBAMDC010000643.1:0-2227 GCF_036961605.1 Streptomyces sp. KLMMK | reverse complement strand
GCGGTGGCGGCGGAGGTCGCACAGTCCATGATCCCGGCGAAGGTCCTGGACAGGCCGCCCGGACCAGTGATCGTGAACCGGTACGCGCGGTCCTCGCCGACCTTCACCAGGGTGGTCTCCGACCTGCCGGGCGCGACGGTGTGCTTCTTGCCGGCCAGCTCGTAGGTGAAGGGGGCGTCGCCCTGGTTGTCGGCGGTGACGTCGACGCCGCCCTTGGCGCAGTTCTTCCGGGCGGACAGGGCCGGGGCGGCGCCCTTGCCCGTCCAGTGCGCGGTGGCGCCCGCGGAGACGGCGCTCTCGCTGGAGCCGGCCAGGATCTGCGTCTGGGTCGTGGTGTGGTCGCCGATGAGGACCCGGCCGACCGGGACCTTGGCGGCGCCCGTGGCCTTCAGCGACATGGAGCCGTCGGGGGCGCCCGCGGGGACGTCCACGTAGAACTCGCCGCCGTTGCCGGTGGCGGCGACGGGCTTGCCGTCCTTGTCGACGATCTTCACGCCCCGGGCCACGGCCGCACCCGAAGGAGTGATGGTGACGCTGCTCGCCGTGGTCCGCACGGCGACCGGGCCGAGCTTCCGGCCGGGCTTGCCGGAGAGCGCCGGCGGCGTGAGGGTCAGGGACGCCTCGGGCTCCTCGACGTCCTTCGCGCTCTTGTAGAGGTAGTCGGCGAGCTTCTCGGCGGCGGGGTCCTTCGCGTCGACCTGGGCGCCGTCCGAGTACCGCCAGATGGCCACCTGGGTGCCCGCGGCGGCGGTGTTCGCGTCGAGGGGGCCCGTACCGGCGTCCTTGGCAAGCGCGGCGAGGTCGTTCACCTGGGGGTAGGAGTGCTGGAGGATCCAGCGGATCTTCCCCGCGTCCTTGTTGGCGTGCAGGGACGACTCGCCCCAGCCGACCTCGCGGTAGCGCGCTCCGTCCACCCGGTTGGTGAGGATGTCGATGCAGTACGTCTGCAGCGTGCCGCCCCCGTCGACCTTCATCTCGAACAGGCCCGCGGGGACCTCGCCCGTCCTGCGCCGGTCGTGCACCACGGCGCCCGAGCCCGCGGTGATGCCGCCGAGCGTGGCGGCGACGCCCCCCGGGTTCTGCGGCGCGTCGTCCGCGGCGGCGGGGCCCGCCGCGGCTATCGTGCCCACCGCGGTCAATCCCGTCGCCAGGGCGGCTGCGGCAAGGCGGGCGGATCCCCGCCTCCTGACAGAAATCATCGACTTCCTTCCGGGCGAACGCAGAACAAGTCGGCGCGCCTCGCCACCGAACTCACGACTCAGAAGCCCCCGTTGCACGCTGTCGCGCGCGGCCGTAGACACGCCGCCGCGGCCCCCCGTGACACGTTGCTGTGAACGTGATCTTAAAGAGCGAGCGGGACACCATCCCCACGGGAGGGGCCGCTCAATCGATCCGAATCGGAATCGTTACCGGGGGCACGCTGCCTGACCTGGCAATATCGATAAATCACCGGGACAGACCAGGTCATTTCAGAAGGGCGGCGACTCCGCGCCGGCGGGGACGGCCTCCGGATCCGGAACGGCTCGGGAGGGTGATGGAGCAGATCCCGGAGCGGGTCCCGGAGCGGACGGCTCCGCCGGCAGCGCCCTCGCCGGTGACACCCTGCGGAACACCGACGTCCCGCGGCTCAGGTCGTGGCCGACCGACACCGCGTCAATCTCCGCCGACAGCCACCGCTTCCCTTCGCGCTCCTCCTCGCGGATGCGCAACTTGCCCTGCACCACGACCGGTTCCCCCACGTCCAGCGACGCCACCACGTTGGCCGCGAGCGCGCGCCACGCCCACACGGTGTAGAAGCTCGTGTACGCGTCCGCCCACTCCTCCTTGGACCGGTCCCAGTGGCGCACCGTCGCCGCCAAGCGGAACCGCGAGGACGGCGAGCCGTTCGCCGCCTCCCGGTAGTCCGGCTCCGTCGCGACGTTTCCCACGACCGTCACCAGCGTCTCGTTCATACGGACCGCCCTCCCCCGTTGTGGAACCACCTGCTCGGTGCCTCGTGAAGCAATGCTGCCTTCGCGCGGCACATCCCGCTGAGGGCTGTGGACCAGGGGCCGGTTGTGGAGAACTGCGTCACCCTCACGGGCTCACGGGCTCACGGGCTCACGACGACGGTCCCGTCTCCCTCACCCCTCGCCGGCCGCGATCACGTACTGGGCGCGCACCTCCTGATACCGCAGCAGCTCCGCCGCCACGGGCTCCAGCACCCGCTCCCGCCCACAGCCCGCGG
>NZ_JBAMDC010000642.1:0-2241 GCF_036961605.1 Streptomyces sp. KLMMK | reverse complement strand
CGGGCTCGCCGGGCAGGCCGGCCCGCTGCTCTCCGGAGCGGACGAGGCCGTCGTGCAGGTGGTCGACGCCCAGTACGGCGGGATCCTGGCCGACTCCGCGAGCGTGCTGGTGGTGTGCCGGCAGTGGACGCGCAAGGGCGGCGGGCCCGTGGTGACGGGCGGGACGACCGTGGACGTACGCCTCGCGCAGGGTGCGACGGCCGGGGCTCCCTGGTCGGTGGGCGGGCTGCACCCGGCGGAGCCGGGCCCCGCCGCCGGTTCGCTGCCGGAGGCGGCGCGCCGGGTGCTGGCCGAGCGGCGGATCCGGCTGCCCGCGGCCGCCGAGGCCGACATCCGCAACGGGGGCGTGCACGCCGGGGTGCTCCGGGCGATGCTGGAGCTGGCGGAGCGCTACCGCTTCGACGTCAGCGTCGTGCGCTCCGGCCACCCCCTGAACGTCTTCGGCACCGACCGGCCCAGCGACCACCCGCCGGGCCGGGCGTTCGACGTGTGGCGGATCGACGACCGGGCGGTGGTCGACCGGGCGACGCCGCACGCGCTGGTCGAGGCGTTCATGCGCGACGCCGTCGCCACCGGCTCGTACAACGTCGGGGGCCCGGTCCTGCCGGCCGGCGGGAGCCCGGGGCGGCCGTTCTTCTCCGACGACACCCACCACGACCACGTGCACGTCGGCTTCGGCAGCTGACGCAGGGCACGGCAAGAGGAGGCCCCGTGACCGTCGAGTACATCCGCTACCGCATCGGCGATCCCGAGCGGCGCGCCGCCTTCGAGAAGGCGTACGCGGCCGCCGCCGAACACCTGTACGCAGCTCCGCAGTGCCTGGGCTACGAGCTCGCGCACGGGGTGGAGGAGCCGGACCGGTTCGTCCTGCGGATCGAGTGGACGTCCGTGCACGACCACGAACACGGGTTCCGGGAAGGGCCGCACTTCCGGCCGTTCTTCGCCGAGATCCGCCCGTTCGTGGACGACATCGAAGAGATGAAGCACTACGAGCGGACTCTCGTCGTCACCAAGGGGAGGGCGTAGGCGCGCTCCCCGAGGGGGTCAGTCGACGCAGGGGACGCCGCCCATCTTCACCGGCGGGCCCTGGAAGGAGTCGGAGGAGACGGGGGCCGAGCCGCCGCCCTTGCCGTCGTCACCGCCGCCACCGCCCGAGCCCTTCGAGCCGCCGGGGCCGCCGCCCTCGTGCTGCGGACCGGCGACCGGCGCGCCGTCGCCCTGCCCCGCCTTCCGCCCCTCCTTCTGCCCGGTCATCGCCCGGACCAGGGACCTGACCTTCTCCGGGTCGACCAGGTTGACCGCCTCTCCCTTGCGGTTGGCGAACCCCTCGATGGGCAGCGTGTGGAACTCGGCGTTGCCCCCGGTGAGGTTGGGGGCCTGCCGGGCGAAGTCGAGGATGTTCCAGCGGTTGTCGATGACGACGTCCTTCTTGATCACGTCGAACAGCCCCTGCAGCTTGCCGAAGTCGCTCCACACGCCCTGTTCCTTGAGCTTGTGCGTAACGGACGACAGGAACGCCTGCTGGCGGTGGGTGCGGTCGAGGTCGCCGCCGGGCAGGCCGTGCCGCTGCCGCACGAAGGACAGCGCCTGGCGGGCGTCGAGCTCCTGCAGCCCGGCGGGGAAGTCCGCGCCGGAGTACCGGTCGCGCACGGGGTGCTTGAGGCAGACCTGGACGGGCTGGACCACCTTGGCGATGTCGTAGAAGCCGAGCAGGTTGAGCTCGGCGAAGTGGTCGATGGGCACGCCGAGGAAGCGCTGGACCGTGGCCAGGGTGGCCTCGCGGCCCGCTTCGCGGCCGCGGTGCTCCAGGTCGGCGCCCTTGACGCCCTGGGCGGACAGCTTCTCCTCGGCCTCGGCCTTGGCGATCCCGTAGGCCTCCTTGATCTTGTGCTCCCCGCGCCCGCCGGCGATCTCCACGTAGTCGTCGCGCGGTATCGAGAAGGCCGTCACCCTGCCGCCGCCGGCCGGGATGTGCATGAGGATCAGCGTGTTGGTGTTGTAGCCGCCGATGTCGCTGGAGCCGGCGTGCAGTTCGTCCTGGACGAACTCCTTGGGCAGGTCGTTGCCGTTCATGTCCTTGCGGCTGTCGAGGCCGATCAGGAGCAGGTTCACCGCGTCGCCGCGCCCCCGCGGCGCGCCGTCGCGCAGGGCGTCCAGGGCGCTGGAGGTGTTCACCCCGCGGTCCAGCCAGTGGTATGCGCACCAGCCGACGCCGCTGGTCAGCATGACGGCCGCCGAGGT
>NZ_JBAMDC010000641.1:0-2242 GCF_036961605.1 Streptomyces sp. KLMMK | reverse complement strand
GCGACTGCGCGGCGGGCGTGGGCCCCGCCCTGCCGCACCTGTCGACGGAGGAGACCGCCCGCGACATGGACGCCGTCCGCGCGGCCCTCGGCGAGCGGCGCACCGGCTTCCTCGGCGTCTCCTACGGCAGCTACCTCGGCGCGGCCTACGCGGCCCTCTTCCCGCGGCGGGTGGGTCCGATGGTGCTGGACAGCGTCGTCGGCCCGGAGGACTGGTACGCCTTCGACCTCCGCCAAGCCGGGGCCCTGCTGCGGCAGCGCGCGACCCTGCTGGAGTGGCTGGCCGCCCACCCCGGGCGGTTCGGGCTCGGCAGCACGGCGGGAGCGGTCCGCGGGGCGTACGAGCGGGTGCGGGCCGGGCTCGCGGCCCGGCCCGTGGACGGCTTCGGGCCCGCCGAGTTCGACCGCGCCGTCTACCGGGCGCTCGGCCGCACCGAGCGCTGGGCGCCCCTCGGCGACGGCATGCGCACCTACCTGCGCGAGGGCACGGCCGGCGGCCTGCGCCCCGCCGCCCCCTTCGACGGCCCGGACTCCCGTACGTACGAGGCCGCCAACCGCACCGTGAAGTGCGCCGACGGCCCCGGTCCCGCACCCGGGCGGGTCGTCGCCGACCTCCGCCGCCTGCGCCGCCTCGACCCGCTGCCCGTCCTGACCGGCATCGAGGCGTCGGCCTGCGCGTACTGGCACCACCGCCCGGAGAGCCGCACGCGGCTCGGCAGCCCCGCCGCTCCCCCGGTCCTGCTCGTCGCCTCGCAGCACGACCCCGTCACCCCGGCCGAGGGGGCACGGGCCCTGCAGCGCGTGCTGCCCGGATCCCGGCTGGTCACACTGGAGAACGACTACTCGCACGGCGTCTTCGCCAGCCGGGGCAACGCGTGCGTGGACGACGCCGTGGCCGCCTATCTGGTGGACGGCACGGTGCCCGGCAGGGATCTGCGCTGCCAGGGTCCGGGCCTGCCGGAAATCCCTTGACGGCCGACGTGTTACGTATAACCATTCCCTCGTGATCTCACCCACGCGAGCGTCAGCGCCGGACATGGCCGCCCAGTGGCCGAGGGAGTCGACGAGCGGCGAGGACTCCCCATGAGCTACGCGGATCTGCTGCGCGGCCCCCACGTGACCAGGCTGCTCCTGGGCACCCTCGTCGGGCGGCTGCCGAGCGCGATGGCCTCCGTCGCCGTGCCGCTGGCCCTGCGTCAGGCGGGGGCGTCGTACGGGTTCGTGGGCGTGGCCGTGGGGGTGTTCGCCATCGCCTCCGCGATCGGCGGCCCGCTGCTGGGCCGTCTCGTGGACCGGGCGGGCCAGCCGCTCGTCCTGCTGCCCACCGCCCTGGTGGCGGCCGTGGGCTTCGCGGCCGTGGCGGTCGCGCCCGGCAGCCGCACGGCCGTCCTCGCCGGGGTCGCGCTCGCCGGAGCGGCGACGCCGCCGCTGGAGCCGTGCCTGCGCGCCCTGTGGCCCGACATCGTCGCACCCGGGAAGCTGGAGGCGGCCTACGCCCTGGACTCCGCCTCGCAGGAGCTGGTCTTCGTCGGCGGGCCCCTGGTGGTGGCCGGCGGCGTGGCCGTCGCCTCGCCCTCGGCGGCGCTGTGGGCCGGTGCGCTCCTGGGCATCGCCGGAGTGCTCGTCGTCGCCACCGCCCCGCCCGCGCGGGTCTGGAAGGCGCCCGCCCGCTCCGGCGACCGGCTCGGCCCGCTGCGCAGCCGCGGCCTGGTCGTGCTGCTCACGGGCCTCACAGGCGCGGGCGTCGCCATCGGCACGCTCAACGTCCTCGTCGTCCACTACGCGGAGGAGCACCGGCTGCCCGGCGGCGCCCCCACGCTCCTCGCGCTCAACGCCCTCGGCGCGCTGATCGGCGGGCTGGCCTACGGGGCCGTGCGCCACTGGCGGGTGGCGCCGCCGCGCCGGACGCTGCTGCTGATGCTCGGGCTCATGGCCGGGTACGGGCTGCTGTGCCTGCTGCCCGCGCCGCCGCTCATGGCCGGCCTGATGATCCTCACCGGGCTGTTCCTCGCGCCCGTGCTCACCGTCGTGTTCGTGCTGGTGGGCGAGCTCGCCCCGGCGGGCACCGTCACCGAGGCGTTCGCCTGGCTGGTGACCCTGATGACGGCGGGCGTGGCGCTGGGGTCGGCCGTCGTCGGCACGGTGCTGGAGACGGCCGGGCCCACGTGGGCCGCGTCGTGCGGGGTCGCCGGGCTCGCCGTGGGCGCCCTGGTGATCCTCGCCGGGCAGGCGCACCTCGTCCC
>NZ_JBAMDC010000640.1:0-2244 GCF_036961605.1 Streptomyces sp. KLMMK | reverse complement strand
TCCGCGGCCGCTGGTACGGCGGGCACCCGCAGCCGCGTCCCGTCCGGCAGCACCGCCGTGTGCCGGACGGCGTACGCGTCCACCGCGGCGGCCTCGAACACGCCGTACGGGGATCCTCTGCCCGGCGGCGCGGTGACGTGGAAGCCGGGGCAGCTGGCCAGGGCCAGTTCGACGGCCGCGCCGCTGACGGCGCGGCCGACCGCTTCGGGGTCGGGGTCGCGCACGACGAGCCGCAGCAGGGCGCTCGCCTCCTCCTGCACCTCCGCGTCGGCGTGGTCCGTGCGCGCGAGGGTCCACCGGACCTCGGCGGGCGGGCGTTTGCCCAGCGCGTCCTCCATCTGCGCCCGTACGAGGGCGGCCTTGGCCTCCACGTCGAGGCCCGTCAGCACGAACACGACCTCGTTGCGCCAGCCGCCCACGCGCGTGAGCCCCACCTTGAGCGTGGCCGGCGGGGCCTCGCCCCGCACGCCGCTGATCCGTACGCGGTCCGGGCCGTCCTGCGCCAGCCGGACGGTGTCCAGCCGGGCGGTCACGTCGGGGCCCAGGTAGCGCGGGCCGCCCGTCTCGTACAGGAGCTGGGCCGTGACCGTGCCCACGGTGACGGCGCCGCCCGTGCCGGGGTGCTTGGTGATGACGGCCGAGCCGTCGGCGTGGATCTCGGCCAGCGGGAAGCCGGGGCGGCGGACGTCGTGCTCGGTGAAGAAGGAGTAGTTGCCGCCCGTGGCCTGCGTGCCGCACTCCAGGACGTGCCCGGCGACAACCGCGCCGGCCAGCCGGTCCAGGTCGTCGGCGAGCCAGCCGAAGTGGGCCGCGGCGGGGCCGGTGACGAGCGCGGCGTCGGTGACGCGGCCCGTGACGACGATGTCGGCGCCCGCGCGCAGGCAGGCGGCGATACCCGCGCCGCCGAGGTAGGCGTTGGCCGTGAGGACGTCCGGGCCCCACTCCCGCTCCTGCAGCAGGTCGTCGCCCTCGACGTGGGCGACGCGCACGTCGGCGCCGACGCGGCGGGCGAGGGCGCGGATCTCGCGGGCGAGGCCGCCGGGGTTGAGCCCGCCCGCATTGGCGACGATCTTCACGCCGCGGTCGGCGGCGAGGCCGAGGCTCTCTTCGAGCTGGCGGAGGAAGGTCCCGGCGTAGCCGCGGGCGGGGTCCTTGAGGCGGTCGCGGCCGAGGATGAGCATGGTCAGCTCGGCCAGGTAGTCGCCGGTGAGGACGTCGAGGGGGCCGCCGGTCAGCATCTCGCGGAGGGCGCCGAAGCGGTCGCCGTAGAAGCCGGAGGCGTTGCCGATCCGCAGCGGGCGTAAGGGTTCGGGGTCTGTCACTGTGTGCCGCTCCCTCGGGAGTTCGTCAGGACGGGGAGAGCGTGACAGCGCCCGGGAAAACAATCAAGCGTGCTTGCCTTTATTTTTCGGTCAGTTGTGCGGAGGGGTGGCGGCAAGGGCCTCGGCGAGCACGTCGGCCAAGTGGCGGGCGCGCACGCCTTCGCCACCCGCGAGCTGGGCGATCTGCGTACGGCAGGAGAACCCGTCGGCCAGGACCTCCGCCTTCGCGCCCCGCCCGGCGGCCTGCCGCAGAGCGGGCAGCAGCTGCTCCTCCGCGCACGCCACGGACACCTCGTAGTGGCCCGCTTCGAACCCGAAGTTCCCGGCCAGGCCGCAGCATCCGCCGCTCAGGGCGCCCACGAGTCCGGCGCGCTCGCGCAGGCGGCGCTCGGCGGCGTCGCCGAGGACCGCGTGCTGGTGGCAGTGGGTCTGGCCGGCCACGGGGCGGTCCAGGCGGGGCGGCTGCCAGTGCGGGGCGAGCTCTTCGAGGGTCTGGGCGAACGTACGGACGGACGCCGCCAGCCGGCGCGCCCGCGGATCGCCGGGAAGCAGCTCGGGGAGGTCCGTACGGAGCGAGGCCGCGCAGCTGGGCTCCAGCACGGTGACGGGCAGACCGGCGGCGAGCGCCGGGGCCATGAGGCCGAGGGTGCGGCGCATCTCCTTGCGGGCACGGTCGAGTTGGCCGGTGGAGACCCAGGTGAGGCCGCAGCAGGGCGCCTTCGGCGGGACGGCGACCCGCAGACCGGCGCTCTCCAGGACCGCCATGGCGGCGCGGCCGGCCTCCGGGGAGAGGAAGTTGGTGAACGTGTCGGGCCAGAGCACGAGATCCGCGCCCGCGGCGCGGCGCCCTTCCCGCCCGCCCCTCCGTTCCCCGGAACCGGACCGGTTGCCGCCGGGGCCGCTGCCGGACGCACCGGCGCCG
>NZ_JBAMDC010000064.1:0-25247 GCF_036961605.1 Streptomyces sp. KLMMK | reverse complement strand
GCCCCGCGCTGCAGGCCCGCGCCGTCGTCGCCGTGTCCCGCAGCCCCGCGCCGGTACGGCCCCCTAAGCCGCCGTAGCCACCGACAGCAGATCGCGTACGTCGGCCGCCTCCGACGATCCCAGCTGCTCGTAGATCGCCAGCGCCTCCGTCCAGCAGGCGCGCGCCCGGCCCGGCTGCCCCAGGGCGTCGAGGGAGCGGCCCAGCACGGTCAGGACGTTGCCGCGGCGCCACTCGCCGCCGATGCCGCGCAGCTTCAGCGCCTGCTCGGCGTGGTGGGCGGCGGCGGTCGGCCGTCCGGCCGCCAGATGGACCTCCGCCAGTCGGTAGTGGGTCATGCCCTCCCAGAGCCGCTGCCGGTTGTCGACGAAGATCGGCATGGCCTCGTTCAGCTGCCGCAGCGCGTCCTCGAACCGGCGGGCGTGGGTGAGCACCAGCCCGTACGTGTACAGGCCGTTCGCCAGCCGCCAGCTGACGTTGATCTCCCGGTAGATGGCGAGCGCCTGCTCGGCGAGACCGACCGCCGAGCGGGTGCGCCCGGTGTCGAGGTGGACGCGGGCCAGGTTGCTGAGCGCGCTGGCCTCGCAGGGCCGGTTGCCGTCGGCCCGGAAGCACTCCAGAGCCTGCCCGATGTACGCCTCGGCGTCCTCGTGGCGGTGCTGGTAGATGGCGATGATGCCGCGGTTGTTGGAGGCGTAGCCGCACGGGATGGGGTCCTCCGTGGCGCGGCCGAGGAGGACGGCGTGCAGGGCCTGCTCGTCGGCCTGGTTGAAGCGGCCGGCGAGGCTGTGGACGTGCGTGAGCACGGTCCGGGCGCGGCCCTCGGCCCGGGTGTCGCCGGCCGCCTGCGTGGCGGCCAGCAGCGCGGTGGCGGCCTGCTCGTAGAGGCGGGAGTCGGCGCCGGACTCGGCGAGGTCCTTGGCGGCCAGCAGCAGGTCGACGGCGCGGCGCAGGGTGTCGCCGGAGGCGGTCGCGTGCTGGCGTACGCAGGCCAGCAGGCACCCGGCCTCGGCGAAGAGCCAGTCGCTCGCCGCGCCCCGGTCGGTGAAGACGAGCCCGGGGTGGGCCGTGGGCGTCAGGTGGGCGAGGAGCTGGTCGCCGGGGCGCTCCAGGACGTACACCCCGGCCGCCGTCGCGAGGTAGAAGTCCAGCAGTCGCGAGAGGGCTGCCTCACGCTCGGCCGGGGGCTGTTCGTCGCGTTCGGCGCATGCACGCGCGTAGAGGCGTACGAGGTCGTGGTAGCGGTACCGGCCGGGTGCGGCGGACTCCAGGAGGGAGGTGTCGACCAGCGATTCCAGCAGTTCCTCGGTGGCGTCGGGGCCGAGGTCCAGGACGGCTGCGGCGGCGGCCAGGGAGATGTCCGGGCCGTCGGCCAGCCCGAGCAGCCGGAAGGCGCGGGCCTGTCCGGGCTCCAGCTGGCCGTAGCCGAGTTCGAAGGTGGCGGTCACGGCGAGGTCGCCGGCGCGCAGCTCGTCCAGGCGGCGGCGCTCGTCGCCGAGCTTGCGGGCCAGGACGGAGACGGTCCAGGTGCGGCGGGCGGCGAGGCGGGAGGCGGCGATGCGGATGGCCAGCGGCAGGAAGCCGCACGCCGCCACGACGTCCATCGCGGCGTCCCGCTCGGCCTCCACGCGCTCGGCGCCCACGATCCGCGTGAACAGCACCAGCGCCTCGTCCGGGCTCATCACGTCCAGGTCGACCAGGTGGGCCCCGGCCAGGCCCACCATGCGCGTCCGGCTGGTGACGAGCGCCGCGCAGCCTTCCGTGCCGGGCAGCAGCGGGCGGACCTGGGCGGCGTCGCGGGCGTTGTCCAGCAGGGCCAGGACGCGGCGGCCGTCGAGGGTGGAGCGGAAGAGCGCGGACCGCTCCTGGACGCCCTCGGGGATGGCGGAGTCAGGGATTCCGAGTGCGCGCAGGAACGATCCGAGCACTGCCTCCGGCTCGGCGGGCAGCGGGCCCGCGCCTTGCAGGTCGACGTAGAGCTGCCCGTCGGGGAAGTGGTGGCGCGCGGCATGCGCGACGTGCACCGCGAGCGTCGTCTTGCCGACGCCGCCGATGCCCGCCACCGCGGAGACGGCCATGACCCCGCCGGAGCACGTCGCCAGCTGGTCGCCGAGCTCGTCCACGAAGGCCGCGCGCCCCGTGAAGTCGGAGACCGTGGCGGGCAGCTGCGCGGGCCGGATGAAGGCCGGGCCGGCGTACGGCCGGTCGTCCGGGACGAAGGGCAGGGCGAGGTCGGCGTCGGCGTTGAGGATGCGCTGCTGGAGCTCGGACAGCTCGGGGCACGGGTCGACGCCCAGCTCGTCGGCGAGGAGGCGGCGGGTGTCGGCGTAGACGGCGAGGGCCTCGGCCTGGCGGCCGCTGCGGTAGAGCGCGAGCATCAGCAGCTCGCGCAGGCGCTCGCGCAGCGGGTGGGCCGCGGTCAGGGCGGTCAGCTCGGAGACGGCCTCCGCGTGGCTGCCGACCTCCAGGTCCAGGTCCAGCCGGGTCTCGATGAGCGACAGCCGCCACTCCTCCAGGCGCGTGCGCTGCGTCTCCGCGTACGGCCCGGGAAGGCCCGCGAGCGGTTCGCCGTCCCAGACGCCGAGGGCCTCGTTGATCAGGTCGCGGGCGCGGTGGCGGTCGCCGGAGGCGCGGGTCTTCTCGGCCTCGGCGACGAGGTGTTCGGCCCGGTCGATGTCGAGACAGCCGAGGCCGATCCGGATCGCGTACCCCCCGGACTCGCTGACCAGGGCGTCCGCGTCGGTCCCGAACGCCTTGCGGAGCCGGGAGGCGTAGGTGCGCAGCGCGGCGAGGGCGGCGTGCGGGGGCTCGTCCCCCCACAGGGCGTCGACCAGCTCGGGCGCGGTCGCGGTGCGGCCGCCGCGCAGCAGCAGGGCCGCGAGGAGCGCCCGCTGCTGGGGCGAGCCGGTGTTCAGCAGTTCCCCGCCGCGGCGGGCCCGCACGGGCCCGAGCACGGTGAATCGGAGCTGCTGCCCGTGCCCTGTGTCGCCGGCCATGGTGACCCCCTGCTTGTCCCGCTCGGTCGCACGGCCAGTCTGCCTTGTTAGGAGGCTCTGCGTCAGCAGGGGTCCGGCCTCTCCACAAGGCCTGCCAGAGACCGCCCCACGGCCCCGCACGCACCTTACTGACGGATCGTCAGATCGTCGCTAACGTGTCAGCCATGGAGAGCATCCCCAGGATCATCTCGGTGGACGATCACACGGTCGAGCCTCCTCACGTCTGGTCGGACCGGCTACCGGCGAAGTTCCGCGACGTCGGGCCGCGGATCGTCCGGGCGCCCGTCAAGGAGTTGACCTTCGCCGGCGGGAGGTTCGCTCCCGTCATGGGCGCCCCGGGGGACCCCGGCCCGGAGGCGGACTGGTGGATCTATGAGGATTTGCACCGTCCGCTCACACGGCTGGATACCGCCGTCGGATACTCCAGGGACGAGGTCAGGCTGGAGGGAATCACGTACGAGCAGATGCGGCCCGGCTCCTACAGCGTCCCGGAACGCCTGGCCGATATGGACCGCAATCATGTCCAGTCCGCGCTGTGCTTCCCCACGTTCCCCCGCTTCTGCGGGCAGACCTTCACCGAGGCGTCGGACCGCGGACTCGCCCTCCTGGGCGTGCGCGCGTACAACGACTGGATGGTGGAGGAGTGGTGCGGCCCCCAGGCGCACGGCCGCCTGATCCCGCTCGGCATCGTCCCCCTGTGGGACGCGGAACTCGCCGCCGCCGAGGTCCGCCGCAACGCGGAGCGCGGCGTGCGCGCCGTCTGCTTCTCCGAGATCCCCCCGCACCTCGGCCTCCCCTCCGTCCACACCGACGCCTGGGACCCCTTCCTGCGCGCCTGCGCCGAGACGCGCACCGTCATCGCCATGCACATCGGCTCCTCCTCGCGCATGCCGTCCACCTCGGCGGACGCGCCGCCCGCCGTCGGCTCCGTCATCACCTTCGCCAACTGCTGCTTCTCCCTGACCGACTGGCTGATGTCCGGCGCCTTCGACCGCTTCCCGGACCTGCGCATCATGTACGCCGAGGGGCAGATCGGGTGGATCCCGTACACCCTGGAGCGCGCGGACGCCGTGTGGGAGCAGAACCGCGGCTGGGGCGGCGTCGCCGGAAAGGTCCTGCGGCCGCCCTCCGAGCTCTTCGCCGAGCACGTCCACGGCTGCTTCTTCGACGACGCCTTCGGGCTGCGCAGCCTCGACGCGATCGGCGCCGGCAATGTCCTGTACGAGACCGACTACCCGCATTCCGACTCCACTTGGCCCCGCTCCAAGGAGGTCGCCGAGGAGCAGATGGGGCACCTGGCGCCGGACGTCGTGGAACGGATCGTGCGGGGCAACGCGATCGAGCTGCTGGGGCTCACGGAGGAAGGGCTGTGGGCGCATGCGGCCGGGTGAGGAGCGGGCCGCGGAGGGCGGGGCCGCTGCGGGCGGGGCCGCGGCCGCCGGCCCGGAGGCGCCGCCCTCCGGCCTGCAGGTGCTGCCCGAAGGCCGGCTCTCGTACGGCATGCAGCTGCCCATCACCTCCCTCAGCACCCTCTACGCCGAGCCGTGGGAGGTCGAGGCGGGCCCCGCCGACCTGCGGAAGGTCGCCGCGGCCGCCGACCGGCTCGGCTTCGCCTACCTCGCGACCTGCGACCACGTCGCCGTCCCCGTGCGCCTGGCCGCCGCCATGGGCACCGTCTGGTACGACCCGGTGGCCACCCTCGCCCACCTCGCCGCCGTCACCGAGCGCACCCTGCTGCTGAGCCACGTCGCCGTGGCCGCGCTCCGGCACCCGCTCGCGCTCGCCAAGCAGTACGCCACCGTCGACCGGCTGGCCGGGGGCCGGCTGGTCCTCGGGGTCGGCGCCGGGCACGTGCGCGAGGAGTTCCAGGCGCTCGGCGTGGACTTCGGGCGGCGCGGAGAGATCCTCGACGAGACGGTCGACGCCCTCAAAGCGGCCCTGGGGCCTTCGGAGTTCCCGCAGTTCAGCGGCCGCCGCTTCGTCTTCCGCGGCCTCGGTCAGGCGCCCCGGCCCGCCCGTACGCCGCGCCCGCCCATCTGGGTGGGCGGCTCCTCGCCCGCGGCGCTGCGCCGGGCTGCGCTGCGGGGCGACGGCTGGCTGTCGCAGGGCGACCGGCGCGAGCAGCTGCCGCAGCGCATCGCCACCCTGCGGCGGCTGCGCGAAGAGGCCGGTCCGGGCGGGCCCGGCGGCCCCTTCGCGGTCGGGGCGATCTCCGAGGCGCTCTACGTCGGCACGCCCGCCTGGGACACGGGCGCCCGTACGCTGACCGGCCGCCCGGGCACGATCGCGGAGTCGCTGCGGGTGTACGGGGCGATGGGCGTGAACCAGATCCAGGTCCGCTTCCGCTGCCGCGACCTCGGCGAACTGCTGGACCAGATGGAGGCGTTCGCGGACGGCGTGGCACCGCTGCTGCACGACTGAGCGCTCCGCCGGGAGCCGGGTCGCGTAACTGCGGGCCGATTGCTGAGTGGCGGCGCGGGCCGGGTGACGGCGCGGGCCGAGTGGCGGCGCGGGCCGAGTGGCGGCGCAAAGACTTGCAGCGGTGCGATGAATGCGACGGAGGTAAAAACACACCATGGGCAAACTCGACGGCCGCGTCGTGCTCATCACGGGTGCGGCACGCGGGCAAGGCGAGCAGGAGGCCCGGCTGTTCGCCGAGGAGGGCGCGAAGGTCGTCCTCGCGGACGTCCTGGACGAGCAGGGGAGCGCCGTGGCCAAGGAGCTGGGGCCTGACGCCGCCGCGTACGTCCATCTGGACGTCGGCGAAGAGGCGGACTGGGCGGCGGCCGTGGCCACTGCCAAGGAGGCGTTCGGCGCACTCGACGGGCTCGTCAACAACGCCGGAATCCTGCGCTGCAACCAGCTGACCGATACGCCCCGGGAGGAGTTCACGGAGGTCTGCCGAGTCAACCAGCTCGGCGCGTTCCTCGGCATGCGCGCGGTCGCGCCCGAACTGGCGGCGGCGGGCGGCGGCACCATCGTCAACACCTCCTCGTACGCCGCGCTGGCCGGCATGCCCTTCCTCACCTCCTACGCGGCCTCGAAGGCGGCCGTCCTCGCCATGACCCGGGTGGCCGCCCTGGAGCTGGCGGGCCGGGGCATCCGGGTCAACGCCGTGTGCCCGGGCGCGATCGACACCCCCATGACCGACCCGGCGGTCCTCGCCCCCTCCGCCGATGCGGGCCGGGCGGCGGGCGCGGCGGCCGCGTTCTACCGGAAGGCGGTGCCCATGGGCCGGATCGGACGCCCGGAGGAGGTGGCGAGGCTGGCCCTCTACCTGACGGCGGACGACTCCTCGTACGTGACCGGGCAGCACTTCGTCGTGGACGGCGGGTGGCTGGCCGGTGTTCCGCTGCCGGTGTCTTGACGCTCCCGTGCGCCGGTGCCAGAGTCTCATCCGGCTTCCCTTATCTGACTTGTCGTCAGAAAATCTTGAGTGAGTGAACGAGCTGACGGACGGACGGTGAACCTCCGTGGAATTCGGGATCTTCGTGCAGGGCTACGTTCCGGAGAGCCGGCGGCGGGGTGACCCGCAGGCCGAGCACCACGCACTGATGGAGGAGACCGAGTACGTCATCCAGGCCGACAAGTCCGGCTTCAAATACGCCTGGGCCTCCGAGCACCACTTCCTCGACGAGTACTCGCACCTCTCCGCCAACGACGTCTTCCTCGGCTACCTCGCCCACGCGACCGACCGCATCCACCTCGGCTCCGGCATCTTCAACCCGCTGCCGCAGGTCAACCATCCGGCCAAGGTCGCCGAGAAGGCCGCCATGCTCGACCACCTCACCCGCGGCCGCTTCGAGTTCGGCACCGGGCGCGGTGCGGGCAGCCACGAGATCCTCGGGTTCCTGCCGGGCATCACCGACATGAACCTCACGAAGGAGATCTGGGAGGAGACGATCGCCGAGTTCCCCCGGATGTGGCTGGAGGACGAGTACCCCGGCTTCCGGGGGAAGCACTGGTCGCTGCCGCCGCGCAAGGTGCTGCCCAAGCCGTACGGGCCGGCGCACCCCGCCATGTGGTACGCGGCCGGGTCGCCCTCGTCGTACGCGATGGCCGCCCGCAAGGGCCTCGGCGTCCTCGGCTTCAGCGTGCAGAAGGTCGCCGACATGGAGTGGGTCGTCGACTCGTACAAGACGGCGATCGCGGCCGCCGAGCCCGTCGGCGCGTACGTCAACGACAACGTCATGGTCACCTCCACGGCCGTCTGCGCCGAGACGCACGCGAAGGCCGTGGAGATCGCGGCCTCGGGCGGGCTGCACTACCTGCAGTCGCTGCTCTTCCGCTACCACGACACCTTCCCCCGCCCGGAGGGCATCCCGCGGTGGCCCGAGCTGCTGCCGGAGTACACCGAGGAAGTCATCGAACTCCTCACCGCCGAGGAGCTGATGATCTGCGGCGACCCGGACGAGGTGTTCCGCCAGTGCAAGCGGTGGGAGCAGGCGGGCGCGGACCAGCTGGCGTTCGGGCTGCCGGTCGGGGTGCCGTACGAGGACACGCTGCGCACGATCCGGCTGATCGGTGAGCACGTCATCCCGAAGATCGACACGGATCCCGTCCACCGGACGGCGCGGATGCGCCGGGCGGGCTGAGGGGCGCCGAGGGCCCCCTTCCGGGCCCTTCCTCGCGCACCGGGGCGGCGTCTTCCCGGATCCGCCGCCCCGGCCTCCGGCCGTTCGCGCACACCGTCCTTCCGCGCACACCGTCCTTCCGCGCGCACCGGTCCTTCGCGCACACCGGTCCTTCGCGCACACCGGTCCTTCCGCGCACCTGTGTTACGGGACTTCTTCTGGAGAAGGTGACACCGGCCATGCTCGACCACCTGATCAAGCGCGCCACCGTCATCGACGGCACCGGAGCCCCCTCCTACGTCGCCGACATCGGCATCCGGGACGGGCGCATCGCCCTGATCGGACGGTCCCCGGCCCGGGTGAAGGCGGGCGGCAGGCTGGGGGAGCGGGCCCGTACCGAAGAGGACGCCACCGGTCTGGTCCTCGCCCCCGGCTTCGTCGACCCGCACACCCACTACGACGCCCAGCTCTTCTGGGACCCGTACGCCACGCCGTCCCTCAGCCACGGCGTCACCACCGTCGTCGGCGGCAACTGCGGCTTCAGCCTCGCGCCCCTGAACCCCGCGCGGCCCGCCGACGCCGACTACACGCGGCGCATGATGAGCAAGGTCGAGGGCATGTCGCTGAGCGCCCTGGAGCAGGGGGCACCCTGGGACTGGTCGTCCTTCGGGGAGTACCTGGACGCCCTGGACGGGCGGATCGCCGTCAACGCCGGCTTCATGGCCGGGCACTGCGCCCTGCGCCGGTACGTCATGGGCCCAGGCGCCGTGGGCGGCGGGCAGCCCGACGCCGCGCAGCTGCGGCGCATGACCGCCCTGCTGCACGAGGCGATGGACGCGGGCGCCTGGGGCCTGTCCACCACGCAGTCGTCCACCCACTCCGACGGCGACGGCCGGCCCGTCGCCTCCCGGCACGCGCAGCCCGCCGAGCTGCTCGCCCTCGCGGCCGCGGTCGGCCGGCACGAGGGCACCCAGATCGAGGCCATCGTCTCCGGCTGCCTCGACCGGTTCGAGGACGCCGAGATCGACCTGCTGACGGAGCTGACGGCCGCCGCCGGCCGCCCCCTCAACTGGAACGTCCTCACCATCGACGCCGCCGTCCCCGACCGGGTGCCCCGCCAGCTCGGCGCGAGCGCACGGGCCCGCGCCGCCGGCGGCCGGATCGTGGCGCTCACCATGCCGATCCTCACGCCCATGAACATGTCCCTGGGCACCTTCTGCGCGCTCAACCTCATCCCCGGCTGGGGCGAGATCCTGGCCCTGCCCGTGCCCCACCGCATCACGGCCCTGCGCGACACGGCCGTCCAGACCGACATGCTGCGCCGCGCCCGCAGCCCCGAGGCGGGCGTCTTCCGCAGGCTCGCCGACTTCGGGCGGTACGTGATCGGCGATACGTACGCGAAGGAGAACGACGGCCTGACCGGGCGCGTCGTGCGCGACATCGCCGCCGAGCGCGGCCTCGACCCGTTCGCGTGCCTGGTGGAGATCTGCGCGGCCGACGAGCTGCGCACGGTCCTGTGGCCGATGCCCTCCGACGACGACCCCGCCAGCTGGGAGCTGCGCCGGGACACCTGGGAGCACCCGGACGTGCTGCTGGGCGGCTCGGACGCGGGCGCGCACCTGGACCGGATGTGCGGAGCGCCGTACACGACGCGATTCCTCGGCGACTGCCTGCGCGGCCGCAAGCTGGTGCCGGTCGAGCGGGCCGTACAGATGCTGACGGACGAGCCGGCGCGCCTGTTCGGCCTGCGCGGGCGCGGCCGGATCGCCGAGGGGTACGCGGCCGACCTGGTCCTCTTCGACCCCGGCCGCATCGACGCCGGGCCCGCCGCGCTCGTCCACGACCTGCCGGGCGACGGGCCGCGGCTGGACTCGAGGGCGGTGGGCGTGGTGAGCGTACGGGTCAACGGGGTGGAGACGGTGCGGCACGACGTGGTGACGGGGGAGCTGCCGGGGACGGTGCTGCGGTCGGGGCGGGACACGGAGACGGTGGGGACGGGGAAATCCTGAACGGGAAATTTTTGAAACGGGACAAAAGGGGTGGGGGTGCGGTTCCCGCACCAAGGGGAATGGCCCGCGCGGCCTTAGCGTTACCGGGCGTAACTCGCACCGGCCCTTCGTTTGCCAGGTCAACTGGTGCGTAAACGACGGATGTTCAAGGTCCGGTTTCTGGATGCCGAGGCTCCGGATGCGGAAACAGCAGGCCCTACCGTCCTGCCCATGGTTCAGGTACACCCGCGGCCCGGGGCCGGAGACACGGTAACGAGCGTCACCGGCGACGGGCCGGACACGCGCGCAGGCCGGCCCGGCAAGGGCAGGAGCAAGGGCCTCGGCGGCAACTCCGTAGGCCTGCTCGGCAGCGCCGTCATCGGGATCTCCACCGTCGCCCCCGTCTACTGCCTGACCTCCACCCTCGGCCCGACCGTCGGCCAGGTCGGCGTGCAGATGCCCGCCGTCTTCCTGGCCGGGTTCCTGCCGATGCTGCTGGTCGCCTTCGCCTACCGCGAGCTGAACAAGGCCGTGCCCGACTGCGGCACGTCCTTCACGTGGACGGTGCAGGCGTTCGGGCCGCGCGTCGGCTGGATGTGCGGCTGGGGCCTGGTGATCGCCACGATCATCGTGCTGTCGAACCTGGCGGGCGTGGCCACGTCGTTCTTCTACCTCCTGCTCGGCGAGATCACCGGCAGCGACGCGGTGGCCGCCCTCGACGGCAACCGCCCCGTACACGTCGCGACCTGCCTCGCCTTCATCGCCGTGGCGACGGCGATCAGCTACCGCGGCATGACCGCGACGAAGGGCGTGCAGTACGCCCTGGTCGCGCTGCAACTCGCCGTCCTGGCCGCCTTCGCGGTGACGGCCCTGGTCAAGGCCCGCTCGGGCGACCTGCCCGCCTCCATCGACTTCTCCTGGACCTGGCTCGACCCGTTCGCCGTCCGGTCCTTCGCGGCCTTCACCGCAGGGCTCTCCCTCTCGATCTTCATGTTCTGGGGCTGGGACGCGTGCCTGACCGTCAACGAGGAGACGGAGGGCAGCGCGAAGACCCCCGGCCGCGCCGCGCTCCTCGCCATGGCCGTCCTCGTCGGCTCGTACCTGGTCACCGCCGTCGCCGCCCAGATGTTCGCGGGCGTCGGCGAGGAGGGCACCGGCCTCGGCAACCCCGACACCGCCGGCAACGTCTTTGCCGCGCTCGCCGACCCCGTCATGGGCTCGGCGCTGGGCGTGCTGCTGTTCGTCGCGGTCCTGGCCTCCGCGGCCGCCAGCCTCCAGACGACGTTCCTGCCCGTCGCCCGCACGGTCCTGGCCATGAGCGCCTATGAGGCCCTGCCCCCGTCCTTCGCCCGCATCCACCCGCGCTTCAGGTCACCGGGCCGCGCGACGGTCGCGGCGGGCATCGCCACCGGCGTCTTCTACGCCGCCATGAGCTTCCTCAGCGAGAACGTCCTCATCGACACGATCTACGCGCTGGGCCTGATGATCTGCTTCTACTACTCGATCACGGCGTTCGCCTGCGCCTGGTACTTCCGCGGGGACCTGGGCCGCTCGGCGCGCGACGCGCTCTTCAAGGGCGTCTTCCCGGTCCTGGGCGGCCTGCTCCTCGCCGCCGTCTTCTGCAAGACGCTGTACGACATGCGGGACCCGTCGTACGGCAGCGGGAGCTCCGTCCTGGGCGTGGGCTCGGTCTTCGTGATCGGGGTGGGGCTGCTGCTGGCCGGCGCGGTCCTCATGGAGCTGATGCGGCGGCGCAGCCCGGCGTTCTTCCGCGGCGACGTGCTGACGCGGTCGACGCCGGCGCTGGTGGTGGAGGAGTAGGGGAGGAGTAGCGGAGGAGCAGCGGCCCCGGACCTCCTCCCGTCCGCCGAGTCCCCGAAACCGTGCGGTCCGGAGGCTCAGCCGCGGCCGCCGCACCTCGCGCCCCGCAGGTGATCGACGGCCATGCGATCCGTCGTCTCCGCGGCGCCGCCGAGGCGGTGGACGAGGATCCAGCGGCCGTCCGGGAAGGCACCGGCGAAGACCGAGGAGTTGCGGGTGGCACCGTTGTGCCAGACGAGTTCACCCGCCCGCTGCCACGCCGGGGCCGGCTCGCCCAGCACGCGCTCCACCACCAGGCCGGTGAGGATGCGGGCCGCCGCCCGCGGGGTCGCCCACATGCCGCCCGCGGGGAGTATCGCGCCGGTCATCGTCCACGGCCGCAGCCGGCGGCCGAAGAGGCCGGCCGGAACCAGGCTCCGGCCGGGCGGCGGCAGGGGTGTCACGTCGCTGCGCACGCCGAGCGGATCCAGCACGTGCGCGGCCAGCAGGTCGGCGTACGGGGCGCCCGCCGCCGCGGACAATGCGGCGCCGAGCACGGCGTAACCGAGATTGGAGTACTCCTCCCTCTCCCCGGGAGGAGCGGTGGCGAGGGGACCCAGACCGGCCGCGAGGAGTTCGCGCAGCGCCTGGTCGGTGAAGGGGCGGTACGGGTCCGAGCGGGTCGTGCCGGGCAGCGCAGGGGGCAGGCGGGGCAGCCCCGAGGTGTGCTCCTGCAAGTGCCGCAACGTGATGCCCGTACCCGCGGGCGTCCTCAGCCACCGCTCCACGGGATCGTCCAGGGAGACCACGCCCCGGGCCGTGAGCTGCATCAGCAGCGTGCCGGTCAGCACCTTCGTCAGGGAGCCGATCTCGACGAAGGCGCCGGGGTCGTGGCCCCGGTCGGTGTGGGGGGCGCAGAGGCCGGAGCTGCCCAGGACGCACGCGGGCGCGGAGAATTCCATGGCGCCCTATCCTGGCGGAAGGGGGCGGAGGGGGCCGTCCGGGGGTGGGACTCTTCGGCGGGGGCTCTTCCCGGGAGGTGCCATGGGCAGCACCAGATGGTTCTTCGAGCCCGGCCACACCGGCGCCGAATTCCGCGCCAGGCACATGATGGTCACCTACGTGCGCGGGCAGTTGAAGAACGTACGCGGTTCGCTGGAAGTCGACCCCGACGACCCCGGGAACGCCCGCGTGGAAGCGGTGATCGACGCGACCGGGGTGTACACGGGCCAGGAACAGCGCGACGCCCACCTCCGCAGCGCGGACTTCTTCGACTGCGAGAACCACCCGGAATGGACCTTCACCGGGACGCGCGTTCACCAGGCGAGCGCGACCGAATTCGAGGTCTCCGGAGAACTCACCATCCGGGGTGTGACCCGCCCCGTGACGTTCGACGTCACCTACCTG
Source organism: Streptomyces sp. KLMMK (assembly GCF_036961605.1). NCBI lineage: Bacteria > Bacillati > Actinomycetota > Actinomycetes > Kitasatosporales > Streptomycetaceae > Streptomyces > Streptomyces sp. KLMMK. The sequence continues at coordinate 12,484 of NZ_JBAMDC010000064.1, read as the reverse complement.
GGGCAGTGGGACACCCCCTGGTGGGAGGACGGACGCGACGCCGGCCCCAGGCGCAGGGCCGGCTTCACCGCCACCACCAGGATCAACCGCCAGGACTTCGGGGTGAGCTGGAACGACGTGGTCGACCGGGGCGGTGTGGTCGTCGGCGACATGATCGACGTCACGGTCGACGTCGAGGCGGTGCAGGAGTAGCGCGGAACGGTGGGTGTGCCGTCGGCGGGCGTGCCTTCGGCGGGCGGGCGTGCCTTCGGTGGGTCTGCCGCCGGTGGGTCTGCCGTCGGAGGGCCTACCAGGTCGTGCCGGCCGGCTCCTCGACGGTGGTGTTGAGACGGTTGAAGAAGTTGGTCGTGGCGACCATGAGGATGATCGCGGCGAGCTGCTCCTCGGTGAAATGGTCGGCGGCGGCGTCCCAGATGTCGTCCGGGACCGCCTTGCCGGTGTGGTCGGCCAGCCGCGTGGAGACCTCGGCCAGGGCCAGCGCGGCGCGCTCGGCGTCGGAGAAGAACGGGGCGTCGTGCCAGGCCGCGACCGCGTGCAGCCGGTCGTCGCCGACCCCCGCCTTCTTCGCGCCGGCCACGCCGCTGTACACGCAGGCGCTGCAGCCGTTGATCTGGCTGACCCGCAGGTGGACCAGCTCCAGGATCTCCTGCGGCACGCCGCCCTTGTGGATGGCCTTGAAGAGATGCTGGATGCCCGTCATGGTGTCGGGCAGGACCTTCGCAGGGTTCTTCATCCGAGCGGTCATGATCAAATCCTCTGTTGTGTCATGGTGGCCGGGGCGTCCTCCCCGGGCCGCGGGCGCGGTTGTCGTCCGTCACTTCACTGACGGATCGGAACAGGGGGATGTGACAGGTGAGCGAAAAAGATTTTCTTGCGGAGCGGTTCGAGGAGTTCCGGCCGCACCTGAGGGCGGTGGCCTACCGGATGCTCGGCTCGCTCGCCGAGGCCGAGGACGCGGTGCAGGAGACGTGGTTCAAGCTGAGCCGCTCCGATGTCAGCGAGGTCGGAAACCTGGGCGGCTGGCTGACCACCGTCACCGGGCGGGTGTGCCTGGACATGCTGCGCTCGCGCGCCACGCGGCACGAGGAGCCGCTCCACGACCAGGACGGGCAGGTCGTCCGCCTCCCCGATCCGGTCATCAGCGGAGCGGACCGCATCGACCCGGAACAGGAGATCCTCCTGGCCGACTCGGTCGGCATCGCCCTCATGGTCGTCCTGCAGACCCTCGCCCCCGCGGAACGGCTCGCCTTCGTCCTGCACGACATGTTCCACGTGCCCTTCGACGACATCGCCGGCGTCATCGACCGCACCCCCGCCACGACTCGGCAGCTCGCCAGCCGCGCCCGCCGCCGCGTCCAGGGCCAGGCCCCGGCGCCCGACACCGACCTGGCCGCCCGGCGCCGCGTCGTCGACGCCTTCCTCGCCGCCGCGCGCGGCGGCGACTTCGACGCCCTCGTCGCCGTCCTCGACCCGGACATCGTGGCCCGCTCGGACGGCGGCACGCTGCTCCCGAGCGCCCTGCGCCGCGGCGCGACCGAAGTCGCCTCCCAGGCGATCACGTTCGCCCGCTTCGCCGAGGCGGCCCTCCCGGCCCTGATCAACGGCACGCCCGGCGTGGTCGCCGTCGCGGCCGGCGGCCGGCCGATGTCGGTCATGGCCTTCACGATCCGGGGCGGCCGGGTCACCGCCTTGGACATCCTCACGGACCCGGAGCGGTTGGCGGGGATCGATGTGAGCGTGTTGATGGGGTGAGGTGAGGGTTGGGGTGAGGGTTGAGGTGGGGGTGCGGTCGGCGGGGTGAGCGGGCGTGCCCCTGGCTACGACCCGCGGGGGCCCGGTCCGGCGGCCGGCTGTCCCGCGCGGGCGGGCCGGGGTCACGGCAGGCTGGCAGTGGGGGGAGGGTAGGGGGCTTGAGTTCGGAGCGTCGGTGCGGCCGGTGGGGTGTTGGCTGCCGTACTCGCGCCGTCGCGGATGCGGGTGCGTGAGGAGACCGTCCGTCCGTCTGTGGCTGAGGGGGAGCTGGCTGCTGCCGCGATGTGGTTTCTGCCGTCGTGGGCGCTTCGCTCGGCTCGCCACCGTCGTGGCTGGGCGGGCAACTGCCCCTGGGTGCTGGTTCCTGTGACGGAGGCGGCCTGGTGGGACTGGAGGTGGCTTGCGGCTGGTGACTCGGACCGCTTATCCGCCGCGGCGGGTGGTTGGCCGTCCCTGGGTGGGGACTTCTGTGACGGCAGAGGCCCAGTGGGGCTGGAGGTGGTCTGCAGTCTCCGACTCGGCCCGCTTATCCGCCGCGGCAGGCGGTTGACCGTCCCTGAGTGGGGACTTCTGTGGCAGAGGCGGCCTGGTGGGGCTGTGGGTGGCCTGCAGCCTGCAACTCGGGCCACTTATCCGCCGCGGCGGGCGGTTGACCATCCCTGAGTGCCGGTTCCTGTGACACGCGGCGCCTACCGGGACTGCTGAGGCACCCGGCCGCCCTCCCGGGTCACTTATCCGCCGCCCTACGCCCCACGCCGGTTGATAGCCGCCCCCACATGCATCCCGCAGCCGGACGAGCAACCACCACGGCGGCGAGCCGAGCGAAGCGCCCACGACGGGCCCCGCCACACCGCGGCAGCAGCCAGCTCCCCGCCAGCCACGACCGAAGCGCAAGGTCTCCTCACGCGCCCGCACCGTGACGGCGCGAGTACGGCGGCCCGCCCCCCACCGGCCGCACAGCCAAGCCACCGGACCCGAGCCACCCACCCCTCCCCTACTGCCAGCCTGTTCTGACCCGCACCCAACCCACGGATCTCAACCCCCCGGCCCCCGGCCCCGAGCCCCCGCCCCGAACAGCGGATGTCACATTCGGGCGCCCCAGCGTGTCCTTATCGGTGACAGCAGCACCGAGCGTGAAAGTAGGCGAGCAATGGACAGGCCCAGCGTGGACAAGCCCAGCATGGACAAGCCCGGCGTGGACGAGCCGGTCCTGGTGACCGGCGGTACCGGCACTCTCGGCCGGGCCGTCGTTGCGCGGCTGCTTGCCGACGGGGTGCCCGTGCGGGTGATGAGCCGTCGGGCACGGCGAGCGGGCGACGACGCGGCGTACGAGTGGGCGGTCGCTGACCTCGCCAAGGGCACGGGGCTCGACGCCGCGCTGGCGGGCGTGCGGACAGTGGTGCACTGTGCGACCAACGCCCGCAACGACGTGGTGGCGACCCGGCGGCTGGTCGAGGCCGCGCGGCGGGCCGGAAGCCCGCACCTCGTCTACATCTCCATCGTCGGCATCGACGTGGTGCCGCTGCCGTACTACCGGTCGAAGCGGGAGGCGGAGCGCACCATCCAGGCGTCGGGGCTGCCGTGGACCGTCCTGCGCACCACGCAGTTCCACGACCTCGTGGCGACCATGACCACGGTGCAGCGCCGGCTGCCGGTGGTGCTGACGCTGAGCGGCACGCGTGCCCAGCCCGTCGAAGTGACGGAGGTCGCCGACCGGTTGGTGGAGCTCGTCCGGGGCGCCCCGGCAGGCCGCGTGCCCGACATGGCGGGCCCCGAGGTGCGGGACGCCCGCGACCTCGCGGCCGCCACGCTCCGCGCGATGGGTCTGCGGCGGCGTGTCGTGCCGCTGCGGCTCCCGGGCAGGATCGCCCGGGCCCTCCGCGCAGGCGGCAACCTCGCCCCGGACCGGGCGGTCGGCAAGGTCCCGTTCGAGCAGTACCTCGCCGCGCGCACGCGCCCGGCAGCGGGGTGGCGCTGAGCGCCGCGGTTCGGCCCGCCTTCGCTCTAAGCCGGCCAGCGCCCGGACCGCACCTCGTGGATGAACGCGGTCCAGGCCGCGGCCGGGGATATGAAGGCAGGGCCATTGTGTTGTTTGGAGTCACGCACGGCGACGCTGTTGGCCAGTGCCGCGACCGATATGCAGGCAGCGCCGGTGGCGTCGTTGCTGTGCGAGCTCTTGAACCAGGATGATTCGCGGGCAATGTCGAGGGCCTTGAGGTAGCTGTTACTCGTCATCGATTTCTTTCGCCAGTCTGTGGAGGAACTCGGGTGTCTTCACTGGCGCCAAGGCGCCCTCACGCATCGCGTCGAACCTCCGGGTATAGGCGCAGACCTCGCGCGGCTTGTCGGATACCGTCATGCCTTGAGGGCCTTCCTCCATGACCACGGGATCGAGCTTTGCGTCGAAGTCGAGGAGTACGAAGTTTGCTCCGGACCGGTACGTGGCGAGGCTTTGCGGGAGGATCTGAACCGTCACGTGATCGAGTGCGGCTACTCGCTCGATCTCCTCGTACTGCTCAAGCATGATGTCCGCGCCACCAATCACGCGCCGGAGTGCGGCCTCGTCGAGGATCACGCGCAGTTCAAGCGCATCGTCGCCGTACACGATCTCCTTGCGCTTCATGCGGAGCGCGACATTCTTCTCGACGAACTCGGTTGTTCTCTCGTCAACCAGTTTTGATGTCATGAAGAGCGCCCGGGCGTAGTTCTCGGTCTGCAGGAGTCCGAAGACCAGCTGTGCATGCCACGCGCGCATGGTGACGGCATCGGACTCCAGTCCCACGTACAGCAGGGCCCCTGAAGGCATGAAGTTCTGATACGGCCTGTACCAGTCGGCACTGAGCGAGTCACGGTGAAGTGTCAGTAGGTGTTCACGGTCGCCGCGGTCGTTGACGCCGTACAGATCGAGTAGGTCTTCCAGATCGCGGACGCGTGGGAGCTGATTGTGTCCGGACTCGACCCTGTGGATCTTGGTGTCCGAGCTCTCGATGGCCTCGGCCGCATCCCTTGCGCTGTACCCCTTCCTCTCGCGGAGGCGGCGGAGCTCCTTGCCCAGCTCCCTCCGACGGAACGTCGGACCGCGTCGTGCTGCCAATGTGAGCCCTCCCGGTGCTGTACCCGGTGGCGCGCCCCTGTACCCGGACGGCGCGTCGCTGTTGGTTCGCAACGGGCTCCTGATCCCCTTCGGTGCCCGGCTGTTGGCAGTCTTCCACCCCCTGCCCTATGCCGTGCAAGCCATGTCCGGTGTTAGGCATATGCCAATTCCAGCTGGAGAGTTGTAGGAGGTTGCAGGCGGAGAAGCCGCTGCGGGACCGTAGTTCAGCAGCCGCAGCGATGAGCGCGGAGCCCTTCTCGAATCGCCCCCGAAGGAGCCGTCATGCCCCTATGCCCCTACACCGGCCACACCGGCGGAGGCCTCACCTACGCACTCCCGTCGACCGAGGGAGCCGGTATCGAGAAGGTGATCCGCGATGCCATCGCCATGGACCGCTGGCTCCCCGCGCCCAGTCGTGTGAGCGCCATCAGTGACCGGCTCCGCGTCTACATCGCCGAGGCTGCCTCCGCGCTGGAGGCCGGGGCGGACGCGGGTGAGGAGGTCCTCGCCACGGTGCGCGAGGCCCGCCACCGGCTCGGGCTCGGGCCCGGTGACGGCTACACGTCAGCGATCACGTACGCCAGGAGCCTCGGCCTGGTGGCCAAGGACCTCCTCCGGCTCCAGCAGGGGCTGCGGTGAAGCGGGCCCGGCGCTCCTTGCGCGCGTGGTGGCGTCGTCGGTCTGTGCGGGCGTTACCGCCCGCCCCGCCCGTCCCCGTTCCTCATACCAGCGGCCCGTCCGCGCTCACGTACATGCCGGGCTGTACGTGTACGCGCCTATGAGACCGGCAGGCTGGACGCGCAGGCCGGGTCGGGGCTGCCCGGTGGGCAGTTGTTGCCCTCCGTCGTGGAGGTGATCCGGCCGGTGAGGCGGCCGTCGCCCGGCGGGGGGCCGGCCGGCCGCACCGAGTAGCTGATCGTCGCCTTGGCGCCGGAGGGCAGGTCGCCCCGCCACCGCAGGGTGGAGGACGAGAACGACGCCGAGCCGCTGTCGGCCGAGGAGGTGGTGAGCCTCGCGTCGTCCACCACGTCCGACAGGTCGTCGGAGATCGCCGCGCCGTCGATCGCGGTCGTGCCGGTGTTGGTCACCGTCACGGTGTAGGTGACCGTGTCACCGGGGTGCGCCGACGTCCGGTCGGCGCTCTTGGCGATCCTGATGGACGTCGCCATGGTGTCGAACGGCGCCGTCGGCACCATGGCGGCGCCGGTGATCACCCCCACGCCCACCAGGAAGGCGACGAGGGTCAGAACTCTGGGCAGACGATCAGGCAAGACGGTCCCCTCTCCCTGCGCGCATTCAGTGGGGAGAAGGCTTGCACCGGACCATGAGCGTTACCCGTAAACCGCCCCATGGGGTGAACGGGCCCTCAGGCCAACGCCCGCTTCACCGTTGTTTCCGGGAACTTGCCGTCCCCGTTCGGCGGAAGAGCTCGCACGCGGCGCGATCCCTGGATAGCGTAGGACTCCTACGGTGACGCCCCCGCCACGGGTTCCGGATGCCTGTGGCGAGGGCCAACCGCAAGTGATGGTCGGGGCCGTCAGCCCTCAGCTGTTGTGAGGACTGCCGGCCACCGTCCAGTGGTCACCTTTTGGTGCACCACCTCCACAGCTCGCGAACCACAGCGGCGATCCGCTCGTGCAGAGGCTTCTTGCGGTGGCGCGCCACTGGCGCCCCCCTTCATCGGGCTGCGGCCAGAGTCCGGTGGCCGCGCCGGAGGGAGCCCGGACCGGGACACCCTGGGGCGACATCCCGATGTCGGGACCTCTTGAAGGGGGGCGCTCTCGGAGCGCCGGGAGTGACTCTATGCCCACGAATGGGCCTAACTCGGGTACTGCCACGAAAGGTTGAGCGGGGCTTTCTTGTGCGACTTGCGTTCGATCTAGCCCTGCGTTCCCAGGAACACCGGATTCGTCATCGCCACCATCGGCCCCGGCAGCCCCGAGCCGCCCGGTGCCGCCCTCCGTACCTCGGCTCTCACGTACGCCGCGTACGAAGGCGTCGTGCGCCACTCGACCCGGCCCTTGCCCGAGGCCGGCAGGGGCGTCTCGTACAGCCGGCCCTGGTCCGTCACGAACGTGGCCGTGCAGCCGTCCGGGATCCCCGAGACGTCTAGGCGGATGGTCACCGGTGTGTTGCGGTCGACCGGGAGGCGGTCGCCGATGCCCGCGTGCCGGCCTCGGCCGCCCGTCGCCTCGAAGGACAGGTTCACCGCCGACGACTCCGCGATCCAGCTCCGGCCCGCGCGGAGCCCGGCCAGCAGGGCCTCGCGGGACAGGTCGTCGGCCCGGACCACCGTCTGGGGCAGGCCGACGACCTGCGGTTCGCGGTGGGCGTCGCTGTTGCCCATGGCCGGGAGCCAGCGGCCGCCGTCGCGCACCGATGCGACCAGCATCGCGTCCCACGCCGCGACCGCCATCTCGTCGTCCGGCGTGTACGGGCCGTTCCACACCTCCACCGCGTCCGCGTCCTCGTAGCCGAACTTCCAGTTGCAGCCGACGCAGGTTCCGTACGGGTGGGCGGGGACGACCAGGCCGCCCGCGCGGTGGATGGTGCGGGCGAAGCGGCCGAAGGCGGCGTCGCGGGCGCGGTAGCGCCAGTCGATGAAGACGCCGGGGTCCGTGCCGAGGGCGACCATGTGGCCGTTGCGGGTGGTGACCTCTTCTCCGGTCAGGATGAGGAGGTCGTCGCCCCACAGACCCTCCCACGCCCCGTGCGACGACGTCGTGTTGTGTTCCGTCGTCGTGATCCAGTCCAGCCCGGCCGCCCGCGCCGCGGCGGCGATCTCGGCGGGGGTGCGCTTGCCGTCGGAGTGGACGCTGTGCAGGTGGTTGTCGCCCCGGTACCAGGCGCGGCCGCGGCCCCGGGCCCGCTGCGGCGGGTACACGGGGTGCGGCGTCGCACCCGACTCCCCGTACCGCAGCGTCACCGTCACCTCGTACGCCAGGCCCTGCGGCGCGACCGTGTACGGGCCGAGGACGACGTGCCAGGTGCCGGGCCGCACGGGGCCGGCCAGGTAGCCAAGCGTGGCCCGTTCGGCGGCGATCGCGAACTCGGTCCGGGCGCCCCCGGACCAGCCGCGGAAGCCCGCGCCGCCCGGCTCCGTGCCGCGCTCGTCGAAGATGCCGATGTCGCACGCGTTGCCCTGGGTGCCGGCGGGCACGGACGGTCTGTCGTACGCGTACGAGACGGCGATCTCGCGCACGCCGGGCGGCACGTCCACGGGCAGGTAGACGTAGTCGGGCGCTCCGGCCGGGAGCCGTCCGGAGACCTTGCGGGTCACGGTCCGGCCGCCGCCCTCGGGGCCGTCCCCTGTGCTCGCGAACGTCACGGTATCGAGGGTAAGCACCGCGCTCGCGCCTGTGACAGCCGCGAGCACCGTGCGCCGATCCGGTCGCTCTATCCGCTTCATCGCTGTCCTCCCGTGGAAGGGGCTCTTCGGGGGCACTGTTGTACGCCGCGGTGGCGCGCAGGGGTACAGGAAGGCCCACGATTGCGACATTCGTATGGCGGCACCGCCCCGCCGGGGGCCCGCGGGGCCCGTTTGGGCTTACGGTGAGGCCCATTCCCCGCAGGACGCGCTGGGTCACGCAGGACGCAAGGAGGTGCCGCCCCGTGCGGATCGCAACCACGGTCTTCCTCACCGACGAGACGATCAGCCCGGTTCGGCTCGCGAGCGAGCTGGAGCAGCGGGGCTTCGACGGGCTGTACGTGCCGCAGCACACGCACATCCCGGTCAGCCGGGAGACGCCGGCGCCCATGGGCGATCCGCTGCCGCACGAGTACGGCCGGGCCCTGGACCCGCTGGCGGTGCTCGCCCAGGCCGCGGCGGTCACCGAGCGGATCGAGCTCGGCACGGGCGTCCTGCTGGTGGCCCAGCAGGATCCGATCGTGCTTGCCAAGCAGGTCGCGACGCTCGACTTCCTCAGCGGCGGCCGGCTGACGCTGGGCATCGGGTTCGGCTGGAACGTGGAGGAGGCGGCCGACCACGGCGTCGAGTGGAAGAGCCGGCGCGATCTGGTGCGCGACCGGATGGCCCTGATGCGGGCGCTGTGGGCCGAGGAACCGACCGGCTACCGCGGCGAATTCGGGGCCGTCAGCGCCAGCTTCGCGCATCCCAAGCCGCTGCGGACGCCGCGCCGGCGCGGCCCGGACGTGCCGCCGCTGGTGGGGCCGCGCACCCTGATCGGGGGAGCGGCCGGGCCGAAGCTGTTTGCGCACGTCGCGGAGTACGCGGACGGCTGGCTGCCCGTCGGCGGCAGCGGGCTCAAGGAGACGATCCCTCAGCTGCGCAGGGCCTGGCAGGAGGCCGGGCGGCCGGGCGAGCCGCAGGTCGTCCCGTACGCGGTGCACCCGTCGGCCGGGAAGCTCGCGTACTTCGCCGATCTGGGGCTCACCGAGGTCGTGGTGGGGTTGCCGTCGGCGGGGGAGGCCGAGATCCTGCGGGCACTGGACGCGCACGCCGAATTCCTGTGAGGGGGTGCGCCGAATTCGTGTGAGGGGTGCGCCGGACTCCTGTGAGGGGGTGCGCAGCACTCCTGTGAGGAGGGCCGGCCGGCGGGCGCGCCGGAGCACCGGAACGGCCCTTCACCTGGGGTGACGAGAGGCACACGAATGGCTGGCGAACCTCCCCCGGGCGGCCCGCACCGCGCTCGTATGCTCGGACAATGACTTCGACCCCGCCGCCCCCGCAGGGATCCGCACCGACCGCCAACGCCATGCGGCGCGCCCTCAAGCGCGCCCGGGACGGTGTGGCCCTGGACGTCGCCGAGGCCGCCGTGCTCCTCCGGGCCCGCGGCGCGGACCTGGAGGACCTGTGCGCGTCCGCCGCCCGGGTGCGGGACGCGGGGCTGGAGGCCGCCGGGCGCCCCGGCGTCATCACGTACTCGAAGAGCGTCTTCATCCCCCTCACCCGCCTCTGCCGGGACAAGTGCCACTACTGCACCTTCGCCACCGTCCCCGGCAAGCTGCGCCGCGCGGGACACGGGATGTTCATGTCCCCCGACGAGGTCCTGGCCATCGCCCGCCGCGGCGCCGAACTCGGCTGCAAGGAAGCCCTCATCACCCTGGGCGACCGCCCCGAGGACCGCTGGCCCGAGGCCCGCGAGTGGCTGGAGGCGGCGGGGTACGACGACACCATCGCCTACGTCCGTGCCATCTCCATCCGCATCCTGGAGGAGACCGGCCTGCTCCCGCACCTCAACCCGGGCGCCATGACCTGGACGGACTTCCAGCGGCTGAAGCCGGTCTCCGCCTCGATGGGCATGATGCTGGAGACCACGGCCGAGCGGCTGTGGAGCGAGCCGGGCGGCCCGCACCACGGCTCCCCGGACAAGGAACCCGCCGTCCGGCTGCGCGTTCTGGAGGACGCCGGGCGCAGCTCCGTGCCGTTCACCAGCGGCCTGCTGATCGGGATCGGCGAGACGCCCGAGGAGCGCGCCGAGTCGCTGTTCGCGCTGCGCCGTGTCTCCCGTGCGTACCACGGCATCCAGGAACTGATCATGCAGAACTTCCGCGCCAAGCCGGACACGGCGATGCGCGGAATGCCCGACGCCGAACTGGACGACCTGGTCGCCACCATCGCCGTGGCCCGGCACATCATGGGCCCCTCCGCCTGCCTCCAGGCGCCGCCCAACCTCGTGGCGGGCGAGTACGAGCGGCTCATCGGCGCCGGCATCGACGACTGGGGCGGTGTCTCCCCGGTCACCCCGGACCACGTCAACCCCGAGCGCCCCTGGCCGCAGATCGACGAGCTCGCCGAGCGCTCCGCCGACGCCGGCTTCCGCCTGCAGGAACGACTCGCCGTCTACCCCGAGTTCGTGCGGCGCGGCGAGCCCTGGCTGGACCCGCGCGTGCTGCCCCACGTCCGCGCCCTGGCCGACCCGGAGACCGGGCTGGCGAACGAGCACGCCGACGTCACGGGCTTGCCCTGGCAGGAGCCCGAAGACGTCTTCGTCCCCTCCGGCCGCACCGAACTCCACCGCGCGATCGACACCGAAGGCCGCACCACCGACCGGCGCGACGACTTCGACGAGGTGTACGGGGACTGGGAGGCGCTGCGGGAGGCCGCCGCGCCCGGCATGGCGCCCGAACGGATCGACGCCGACGTGCGCGAAGCGCTGCGGCAGGCCGCCGACGACCCCACCCGGCTGACCGACCCCCAGGCCCTGGCCCTGCTGCACGCCGACGGGCCCGCGCTCGACGCGCTGTGCCGCATCGCCGACGACCTGCGCCGGGACGTGGCCGGCGACGACGTCACGTACATCGTCACGCGGAACATCAACTTCACCAACGTCTGCTACACCGGCTGCCGCTTCTGCGCCTTCGCCCAGCGGCGCACCGACGCCGACGCGTACACCCTCTCCCTGGACCAGGTCGCCGACCGTGCCGCCCAGGCGTGGGACGTCGGCGCCGTCGAGGTCTGCATGCAGGGCGGCATCCACCCCGACCTGCCGGGCACGGCCTACTTCGACATCGCGCGGGCGGTCAAGGAGCGCGTGCCGGGCATGCACGTGCACGCCTTCTCGCCGATGGAGGTCGTCAACGGCGCGACCCGTACCGGCATGTCCGTACGGGAGTGGCTGACCGCGGCGAAGGAGGCCGGGCTCGACACCATCCCCGGCACCGCCGCGGAGATCCTCGACGACGAGGTCCGCTGGGTCCTCACCAAGGGCAAGCTGCCCGCCGCCACATGGATCGACGTCGTGCGCACCGCCCACGAGGTGGGGATCCGGTCCTCGTCCACGATGATGTACGGGCACGTGGACCAGCCGCGGCACTGGCTCGGGCACTTCCGCCGGCTCGTCGAGATCCAGCAGGAGACGGGCGGCTTCACGGAGTTCGTCACGCTGCCGTTCATCCACACCAACGCCCCCGTGTACCTGGCGGGCATCTCCCGCCCCGGCCCGACCATGCGGGACAACCGGGCGGTCACGGCCATGGCCCGGCTGCTGCTCCACCCCCACATCACCAACATCCAGACCAGCTGGGTGAAGCTCGGCGCCGAGGGGGCGGCGGAGATGCTCCGCTCCGGGGCGAACGATCTGGGCGGGACGCTGATGGAGGAGACCATCTCCCGCATGGCGGGCTCCTCGTACGGCTCGTACCGCTCGGTCCGCGACCTGGTCGCCATCGCGGAGTCGGCGGGGCGGGCGGCGCGGCCGCGGACGACGCTGTACGGGGAGGTGCCGGCGGAGCGGGTGGCTGCCGCGATGGCTTCGGACGGGCACCTGCCTGAGCTGCTGCCGGTGCTGGACGACTAGCGTCGGGCGGTTGGGATCGGGCCTGGGCGTGGGCCTGGGCCTGGGCGTGGGCAGGTGCCGGTGCCCGGGCCGTCGGGGCCGGTCGCCGTTGCGGCGGGGTGCATTGCCCCGGTCCCGCCCTTTCGCCGTTTCCCGGGGCTGCGCCCCGGCCCCCTGTTTGGTCATCGGTGCGTCCCAGATGTTGCCGTCTTGTCGAGATGCCTCGACCGGACGGCAACCGTCGGGCGTCTAGGGTGGCCCGCATGTCTTGGCCTCAGAATCCCCAGCAGCCCCACCAGCCGCCGCAGCCGCATCCGTCTCAGCCTCCGCAGGGCGTACCGCAGGGCGCACCGCAGGGCGGGGCGTGGGGTGGGCCGGAGGCCACTGCCGTCGACCAGCC
>NZ_JBAMDC010000639.1:0-2251 GCF_036961605.1 Streptomyces sp. KLMMK | reverse complement strand
CGCGAGGCGCACCGCGTCGAGGATCGTCTCGTAGCCGGTACACCGGCACAGGTTGCCCGACAGGGCCTCGCGGATGTCCGCGTCGGAGGGCTCGGGGTTGCGCTCGATGAGCTCGTCGGCGGCGACGAGCAGGCCGGGGGTGCAGAATCCGCACTGGACGGCACCGGCATCGACGAAGGCCTGCTGGACCGGGGAGAGCTCCGCGGCGCCCGTGCCGCCGTCCGGTGCCGCCGGCCGGCGCAGGGCCTCGTCCAGGCTCGTCCCGGCCGGTTCCTCCGGTGTGCCGGTGCCCGCGGCGCGCCGCCGGGCGTGCTCGGCGAGGCCCTCGACGGTGACGACCTCCCGCCCCTCGGCCTGGCCCGCCGCCACCAGGCAGGCGCACACCGGCAGCCCGTCCAGCCGGACCGTGCACGAGCCGCACTCGCCCTGCTCGCAGGCGTTCTTCGAGCCCGGCAGCCCGAGCCGCTCCCGCAGGACGTAGAGCAGGCTCTCGCCCTCCCACACGTCGTCGGCCTGCTGCGGCCGGCCGTTGACCGTGAAGTTCACGCGCATTGGCTGTCCCTCCCCCCGCCGCGGTAGGCGTCCCACGTCCAGCCGAGCGTGCGGCGCGCCATCACGGCGACCGCGTGCCGGCGGTAGCGGGCGCTGCCGCGCACGTCGTCGATCGGGTTGCACGCCCCGGCGGCGAGCTCGGCGAACCGGCGGGCGGCCGAGGGCGGCACGGGCCGCCCGGACTCCCAGCAGCCGCCCTCCTCCAGGGCCGCGGTGAGGAAGTCCTCCGCGGCGCGGGCCCGCACCGGCGTGGGGGCCGCGGAGCCGATGCCGGTGCGCACCGTGCGGCTGCGCGGGTGCAGGGCGAGGGAGAACGCGCACACGGCGATGACCATGGCGTTGCGGGTGCCGACCTTGGAGAACTGCTGCGGCCCGTCGGCGCGCGCGATGCGCACGGCCCGGATCAGCTCGTCCGGGGCGAGGGCGTTGCGCTTGACGCCGGTGTAGAACTCCTCGGCGGGGATCAGGCGGGTGCCGCGCACGGACTCCGCCTCCACCCGCGCGCCCGCCGCCAGCAGGGGCGGGTGGGAGTCCCCGGCGGGGGAGGCGGCGCCGAGGTTGCCGCCGACGCTGCCCCGGTTGCGGATCTGCGGCGAGCCGACGGTGTGCGCCGCGAGCGCCAGGCCGGGCAGCTCGGCCCGCAGCTTCTCCATGATCCGTGCGTACGGGACGGAGGCGCCCAGCCGGACCTCGTCCTCCCCGGTCTCCCATTCGTACAAATCGCCGATGCGGGTCAGGTCCAGCAGGTGGTCCGGCCGGCGCTGATCGAAGTTGATCTCGACCATCACGTCCGTGCCGCCCGCGATGGGCACGGCCTCCGGGTGCTCGGCCTTGGCGGCCAGAGCCTCCTCCCAGGTGCCGGGGCGCAGGAACTCCATGGGGCTTCTCTTCTCGATCGGTCTCACACGGTCGTCCGAGGGATGTGCCGGGATGTGCCGGGGTGTGCCGGGGTGTGCGGGGGGCGTGCCCGGGGTCCGGTGGGGGATTCCGCGTGGCGGTCCGCCGCCCTCCGCGGCCGTGCCGCACGCTGTGGGCCCAGTACACCGAGCGTCCGGCGGGACGGTGCAGTCACCGAAAACATGAAGCGGTTGGCTGGCCAGAGCGCTCATCTTGTAGATTCGAACGAAAGACGGGGTTGGGAAACCTCACTGCATTCCACTGGTAACAACAAGACAGATCGGCGGCGACCACGATGCGGCTGCGCGCACTGCTGGAGACCGAAGCGCTGGGCCTCCGCCTGCTCGGCGGCGAGGACGAGCTGGACCGCACGGTGCGCGGCGTGATGACGACCGACCTGCGCGACCCCAGCCGCTACCTCTCCGGCGGCGAACTGGTCCTCACCGGGCTCGCCTGGCGGCGGGAGCCGGAGGACTCCGAGCGGTTCGTGCGGATCCTCACGGGCGCGGGCGTGGCGGGGCTCGCGGCGGGCGAGGCCGAGATGGCCTCCATCCCGGACGACCTCGTACGGGCATGCGACCGCCACCGTCTGCCGCTGTTCGCGGTCCACGAGAACGTCTCCTTCGCCTCCATCACCGAGCACGTCGTCCGGCAGGTGTCGAGCGAGCGCGCTGGGGACCTGGCGGCCGTCGTCGACCGGCACCGCCGGCTGATGACGTCGGGCCCGGCGGGCGGCGGCCCCGAAGTCGTCCTCGACCTGCTCGGCTCCGACCTCGACCTGCGGGCGTGGGTGCTCTCGCCG
>NZ_JBAMDC010000638.1:0-2264 GCF_036961605.1 Streptomyces sp. KLMMK | reverse complement strand
CAGCGGGCCCGCCCGCGGCCACGGCTACGCCCCCGCCCGCTCGCGCGAGCTCGACGCCAAGATCGAGGAGCGCAACCGGGAGCGGCACAACAAGCCGCAGGTGAAGACCCCCAAGACCTTCCCCGGCGCCGAGCAGGAGGGCGAGCGCCTGCAGAAGGTGCTGGCCCGGGCCGGCATGGGCTCGCGCCGTGCCTGCGAAGAGCTGATCGAGATGGCCCGCGTCGAGGTCAACGGGCAGATCGTCACCGAGCAGGGCCTGCGGGTCGACCCGGAGAACGACGAGATCAAGGTCGACGGCCTGACCGTCGCCACCCAGTCCTACCTGTTCTTCGCGCTCAACAAGCCGGCCGGCGTCGTCTCCACCATGGAGGACCCCGACGGCCGCCAGTGCCTCGGCGACTACGTCACCAACCGCGAGACCCGGCTCTTCCACGTCGGCCGGCTCGACACGGAGACCGAGGGCATCATCCTGCTCACCAACCACGGTGAGCTGGCCCACCGTCTGACGCACCCGCGCTACGGCGTGCAGAAGACCTACCTCGCCGCCATCACCGGGCCGCTGCCGCGCGACATCGGCAAGCAGCTCAAGAACGGCATCGAGCTGGAGGACGGCTACGCCCGCGCGGACAACTTCCGCGTCATCCAGCAGACCGGCAAGAACTACCTGGTCGAGGTCACCCTCCACGAGGGCCGCAAGCACATCGTGCGCCGCATGCTCGCCGAGGCGGGCTTCCCCGTCGAGAAGCTGGTCCGCACCTCGTTCGGCCCGATCGCCCTGGGCGACCAGAAGTCCGGCTGGCTCCGCCGCCTGACGAACACCGAGGTCGGCATGCTGATGGGCGAGGTCGACCTCTAGCCGGTCCGGGTACGGATCCGGGCCCGGGGCTTCGGCCCCGGCCCGGCACCACCGGTCACCCACGGGGCGGCCGGCCGCCCCGTCCTCCTAGCCCGCCCCCGCCGAAGCGCGGCGCACGCGTATCAGGAAGTCCTCGACGCGTGCGTGGTCGGGTTCCTCGGGGAGGGGGCTCGTACGGGTCGCCTCCCCGGCCTCCTCGGTCAGGCGGTTCAGCCAGGCCTCCGCCTCGGGCCAGGGCACCTCGCCCCGGCGCACGGCCAGCAGCGGTTCGCGCATGGGGCCGACGTCGAGCACGAGCGACCCCGTACGCAGCAGATCGCGGCCGCACATCAGCAGCCGCAGCGCGTGCATGACGGGCTTCCAGCGCCGCGGCGTGCCGTGCGCCCGCACGTCCGCCGCGAACTTCTTGCGCTGGTCCGCCGCGTAGCCCGCGTACGTCCGGTGGACCCTGCGGGAGAGGAACGCCTCCCGCAGGGCCAGCAGCTCGCGCCCCGTGTCGTCGGCCTGCTCGACGAGCGGGGAGTGCAGGCACTCCAGGATGTTCGGGTTGCCCCGCAGCGCCAGCTCGCAGAAGCGCTCCAGCTCCCAGGAGAACTGCTCCTCGGCCGGCCCCTCCACGTGCGGCGGCGGCTTCTCGAAGCCCCAGAACAGGGGCGTCGGCGCCACGTACACGCCGCGTCGGTCCGTATCGCTCGCCTCCGTGGCCAGCCCGAAGGCGCGCGAGCCCATCACGCACGCGTAGACCGTGTGCTCGGTGACCAGCGCGACCGGAGTGACCGGGGTGAGCGGGGGCACGGGCGTCACGACCACACCGCCAGCCCCGTCGCGCGGCCCGCCTCGTCGCGCTGGATCTCCATCATCCCCTCCACGGCGTCCCGGTTGATCCGTCCGAAGACGTGCGGGAACTGCGTGCCCGGGTCCACGCCGGGCGGCGGGGCCGGGTCGGCGTCCTCCCAGCGGACCAGGACGTCCAGCTTGTGCTCGTCGATCAGGAGCACCATCAGCGGGCCGGGCACGTCCCTGTAGAAGGCCGTGGCCACGGCGAGGGTCGTCTCCTCGTCGGGCGAGCAGTGGACGAAACCGTCCTCGGAGAGGGAAGCGGGGGAGTACGGGCGGTCGGGTACGGCCAGCCAGTCGTCCAGGGGCACCACGTGGTAGATCATGTGCACGGTTGTACCGGACGCGGGCCCGGCAGTCCCGCAGGGCGCCCGCCCCGGCCCCGCAGGGCCGCCCGCCCCGCACGGCCGGCGGAGCGGCTGGATAGGCTGGCCCGGCCCGCTCTCCGTCACGCTCCACGCACCTCGCAAGGACTCTCAGTGAGAACCGCCCTCGTCATCGGCACCGGACTGATCGGCACCTCCGCCGCGCTCGCCCTCGCGGGCCGCGGGGTCCACGTCCACCTCAGGGA
>NZ_JBAMDC010000637.1:0-2275 GCF_036961605.1 Streptomyces sp. KLMMK | reverse complement strand
CGGCACCTGCCACAATGCAGACCGCAGCCCGAACAGAAAGCGGAGCGTGATCGTGACGGCAATTGGTGCGTCGCCCGGGGCGTCGATCGAAGGCAGGATCGCCGAGGAGCTCGGTGTGCGGGAGCGGCAGGTGAAGGCCGCGGTCGACTTGCTCGACGGCGGCTCGACCGTGCCGTTCATCGCCCGTTACCGCAAGGAGGCCACCGAGATGCTCGACGATGCGCAGCTGCGCACCGTCGAGGAGCGGCTGCGGTACCTGCGCGAGCTGGAGGAGCGCCGCACGGCGGTCCTGGAGTCCGTGCGCTCCCAGGGCAAGCTGGACGAGGCCCTGGAGGCGCGTATCCGCGCCGCCGACTCCAAGGCCCGGCTGGAGGACATCTACCTGCCCTTCAAGCCCAAGCGCCGCACGAAGGCGCAGATCGCCCGGGAGGCCGGGCTGGAGCCGCTGGCGGAGGGGCTGCTCGGGGACCCGGGCACCGAGCCGCTCGCCGCGGCCGCCGCCTTCGTCGACGCGGACAAGGGCGTCGCGGACCCCGCGGCGGCCCTGGAGGGTGCGCGGGCGATCCTCACCGAGCGCTTCGGCGAGGACGCCGACCTCATCGGCGAGCTCCGCGAGCGCATGTGGACGCGCGGGCGCGTGGCCGCGAAGGTGCGCGAGGGCAAGGAGGAGGCGGGCGCGAAGTTCGCCGACTACTTCGACTTCGCCGAGCCCTTCACCGAGCTGCCCTCGCACCGCGTGCTGGCGATGCTGCGCGGCGAGAAGGAGGAGGTCCTCGACCTCACGCTGGACCCGGAGCCGGCGGACGAGGCGGACCGGGCGGCCGCGGGCCCGAGCTCGTACGAGCAGATGATCGCGCAGCGCTTCGGCGTCGCGGACCGCGGCCGGCCGGCGGACAAGTGGCTGGGCGACACGGTGCGGTGGGCCTGGCGCACGCGCGTCCTCGTCCACCTCGGGATCGACCTGCGGCTGCGCCTGCGCCAGGCCGCCGAGGACGAGGCGGTCCGCGTCTTCGCCGCGAACCTGCGCGACCTGCTGCTCGCCGCCCCGGCCGGCACGCGCGCCACGATGGGCCTCGACCCCGGCTTCCGCACGGGTGTGAAGGTCGCCGTCGTGGACGCCACGGGCAAGGTCGCGGCCACCGAGACCATCTACCCGCACGTCCCGCAGAACAAGTGGGACGCCTCGCTCGCCGCGCTGGCCCGGCTCGCCCGGGAGCACGGCGTGGAGCTCGTCGCCATCGGCAACGGCACCGCCTCCCGCGAGACGGACCGGCTGGCGGCCGACCTGATCACCCGTCACCCGGAGCTGAAGCTCACCAAGGTGATGGTCTCCGAGGCCGGCGCCTCGGTCTACTCCGCCTCCGCGTTCGCCTCCCAGGAGCTGCCCGGGCTGGACGTCTCGCTGCGCGGCGCGGTCTCGATCGCCCGGCGCCTGCAGGACCCGCTCGCCGAGCTCGTCAAGATCGACCCCAAGTCGATCGGCGTCGGCCAGTACCAGCACGACCTGTCCGAGGTGAAGCTCTCCCGCTCGCTCGACGCCGTCGTGGAGGACTGCGTCAACGGCGTCGGCGTCGATGTGAACACCGCGTCCGCGCCGCTGCTCGCGCGCGTCTCCGGCATCAGCTCCGGCCTCGCCGAGAACATCGTCGCCCACCGCGACTCCAACGGCCCCTTCCGGTCCCGGCGGGCGCTGAAGGACGTGGCCCGGCTCGGCCCGAAGGCCTACGAGCAGTGCGCGGGCTTCCTGCGCATCCGCGGCGGGGACGACCCGCTGGACGCCTCCAGCGTCCACCCCGAGGCGTATCCGGTGGTGCGGAAGATGGTCAAGAGCACGGGCGGCGCGGTCGCCGCCCTCGTCGGCAACACCTCCGTGCTGCGCTCCCTGCGCCCGGAGGAGTTCGTCGACGACACCTTCGGCCTGCCGACGGTCACCGACATCCTGCGCGAGCTGGAGAAGCCCGGCCGCGACCCGCGGCCCGCCTTCAAGACGGCCAGCTTCAAGGACGGCGTCGAGAAGATCGGCGACCTGGAGCCGGGGATGATCCTGGAGGGCGTCGTCACCAACGTGGCCGCGTTCGGGGCGTTCGTGGACGTGGGCGTCCACCAGGACGGCCTGGTGCACGTGTCGGCCATGTCGCGGACGTTCGTGAAGGACCCGCGGGACGTGGTCAAGCCCGGCGACATCGTGCGGGTCAAGGTCATGGACGTCGACATCCCGCGCAAGCGGATTTCGCTGACGCTGCGGCTGGACGACGAGGCGGGGTCGCCGTCCGGC
>NZ_JBAMDC010000636.1:0-2286 GCF_036961605.1 Streptomyces sp. KLMMK | reverse complement strand
CCAGGACGCCGGGACCGGCGAGGACGGCGGGAGCGGCACCGGCGGCCGGGGCACCACACTCACGGTCGGCACCTTCGGCGTCTTCGGCTACAAGCAGGCGGGCCTCTACGCCGAGTACGAGCGGCTGCACCCCGGCGTCACGATCAAAGAGAGCGTGATCGAGCGGAACGACGCCTACTACCCGCAGCTCCTCACCCACCTCGCGGCCGGCGGCGGCCTCGCCGACATCCAGGCCGTCGAGACCAGCAACATCAACGAGATCGTCACCACCCAGGCCGACCGCTTCGTCGACCTCTCCCGCGCCGGGGGCGTCCGCCGGAGCGACTGGCTGCCCTGGAAGTGGGACCAGGCCACCACCCGCACCGGCCGCACCATCGGCCTCGGCACGGACATCGGCCCCATCGCCGTCTGCTACCGCAAGGACCTCTTCGCCCGGGCCGGGCTGCCCACCGACCGCGAGAGCGTCGGCAGGCTCTGGGCGGGCGACTGGCGCAAGTACATCGAGACCGGCCGGCGGTACAAGGCGCACGCCCCCGCCGGCACGGTCTTCACCGACTCGGCCGCCGGCATCTACAACGCCTCCGTCCACGCCCACGCCGAGCGCTACTACGACCGCCGCGGCCGGCCGGTCTACCGCACCAGCCCCGCCGTCAAGGAGTCCTGGGACCTGGCCGTGCAGGCCGCCCGGGGCGGGCTGACCGCCCGGCTCAAGCAGTTCGAGAAGCCCTGGGACCAGGCCTACGCCAACGGCCGCTTCGCCTCCGTCGCCTGCCCGCCCTGGATGCTCGGCTACATCAAAGAGAAGGCGGGCGCCGCCGGCCGCAACAAGTGGGACGTGGCCCCCGCCCCCCGCCCCGCCAACTGGGGCGGCTCCTTCATCACCGTGCCCAGGGCCGCCCGGCACCGGGCCGCGGCCACCGCCCTCGCCGTCTGGCTCACCGCCCCCGAGCAGCAGGCCAAGCTCTTCGGCCGGCAGGCCAGCATCCCCTCCACCCCCGCCTCCTACGCGATGCCGCTCGTCCGGGACGCCCGCAACCCCTACTTCGGCGGCGCCCCCGTGGGCCGGATCTTCTCGGACGCGGCCCGCTCCGTGCCGACGCTGGTCATCGGCCCGAAGGAGGCCCAGATCGGTACCGCCTTCACCGACGTCGGCATCCCCCAGGTCGAGCAGCAGGGCAAGTCCCCGGAGGCCGGCTGGAAGGCGGCGCAGAAGGAGATCGAGAACGCGGTGGACGCATGACGGCCACGGCCGGGACCGTCAAGGAGGCCGGGGCCCCCGTCCCCCGCCCGCCCGGCACGCACGGCCGCGCCCGCCCGGGCCCGTGGCGCAGCCGCCTCTACCGCTGGGACGTCCGCTACAGCCCCTACGCCTTCGTCGCGCCGTTCTTCCTCTTCTTCGGCGCCTTCGGCCTCTTCCCCCTCCTCTACACCGGGTGGGCCTCGCTGCACCGGGTCGAGCTGGCCGCGCCGGACCACATGGAGTGGGTGGGCCTGCACAACTACATCCGCCTGCTGGACGACGACTTCTTCTGGAACGCCCTGCGCAACACCTTCACCATCGGCGTGATCTCCACCGTCCCGCAGCTGCTGATGGCGCTCGGCCTCGCCCACCTGCTGCACTACCGGCTGCGCGCCGCCACCTTCTGGCGGGTCGCCCTCCTCACCCCGTACGCCACCTCCGTCGCCGCCGCCACGCTCGTCTTCGTCCTCCTCTACGGACGCGACTACGGCATGGTCAACTGGGCCCTGGGCGCCCTCGGCATCGGCCCCGTCGACTGGCAGAACGGCACCTGGACCTCCCAGTTCGCGGTCTCCTCGATCGTCATCTGGCGGTGGACGGGCTACAACGCCCTGATCTACCTGGCCGCCATGCAGGCCGTGCCCGACGAGCTGTACGAGTCGGCGGCGCTGGACGGGGCCTCCCGCCGGCAGCAGTTCCGCCACGTCACCGTGCCCGCCCTGCGCCCGACCATCCTGTTCACCGTCGTCGTCTCCACCATCGGCGCCACCCAGCTCTTCGGCGAGCCCCTGCTCTTCGGCGGTGCGGGCGGCCAGAAGGGCGGGGCCTCGCACCAGTTCCAGACCCTCGGCCTCTACCTCTACGAACAGGGCTGGTTCAACTTCCACCTCGGGCGCGCCTCCGCCGTCGCCTGGACGATGTTCCTGATCCTGTTGCTGATCGCCGCGGCCAACGTGCTCATCGCGCGGCGGCTGCGGAAGAGCCACTGAGGGACTGCCGTGACGATCACGACGACCGGACGACCGAGGCCCGAGGGCCCCGGGCCC
>NZ_JBAMDC010000635.1:0-2298 GCF_036961605.1 Streptomyces sp. KLMMK | reverse complement strand
CACCGACGCCGCCACGACCGCGGTCACCTGGGCCGGGCACGCCAGCTGGGTCGTACGCACCGGCGGTCTGACGGTGCTCACCGACCCCGTCTGGTCGCGCCGGATCCTCGGCACGCCGCCCCGGCTCACGCCGGTCGGGGTCCGCTGGGAGGACCTGCCGCCGGTCGACGCGGTCGTCATCAGCCACAACCACTACGACCACCTCGACGCGCCCACCCTCAAACGGCTGCCCCGCCACACCCCGCTGCTCCTGCCGGCCGGGCTGGCCCGCTGGGCCCGGCGGCGCCGCTTCACGCACGTCACCGAGCTCGACTGGTGGGAGGCCGTCGAACTGCCCGGCCCGGCCGGCCCCGTCCGCTTCGACTTCGTCCCGGCCCACCACTGGAGCAAGCGCACCCTGACCGACACCTGCCGCTCGCTGTGGGGCGGCTGGGTGATGACCGCCCCCGGCGGGCAGCGCGTCTACTTCGCGGGCGACACCGGCTACGGCCACTGGTTCGAGCGCATCGGCCGCCGCTACGACGGCATCGACCTCGCCCTGCTGCCGATCGGCGCCTACGACCCGCGCTGGATGCTGGGCACGGTCCACACCGACCCGGAGGAGGCCGTCGCCGCCTGCCAGGACCTGGGCGCCCGGGCCATGGCCCCCATGCACTGGTCGACCTTCATCCTCTCGGCCGAGCCGCCGCTGGAACCCCTGCGCCGCGTCCGCGCCGCCTGGGAGGCGACGGGCCGCCCGCGCGAGGACCTCTGGGACCTGCCCGTCGGCGGGTCCCGCGTCCTTCGCGGGTCCCGCACCCCTCCCGGGTGGCCGGGCCCGGCACCCTCCTCCCGGAGCGCCCTGCCCCTGACCCTGCCCGGCAGCGACCCGGCCGGGGGCGCGCACGGAGGTCCTACGGCCGCGCCTCGATGACGTGGACGCAGACCGGCACGCCGTACTGCGGGTGCGTCGTCTCCCGCTCGTGCCGCATCCCCAGCTTGCGCATGACCGCCGCGGGGGCCTCGTGGCCGGTGCGGTGCACACCGACGACCCGGGCGAGCCCGCGGTCGCGGAACGCGAAGTCCAGGACGGCGCGCGCGGCCTCGGTCGCCAGGCCGTCGTCCCAGAACGGGCGGCCGAGCCGCCAGCCGATCTCCACGGCCGGGCGCAGCTCGGGCAGTTCGGCGGGCACGGACAGGCCCGCGAAGCCGGCCAGCCGGCGCGAGCGGCGCACTTCGACGGCGAAGAGGCCCACGCCGTGCTCGTCCCACCCCTGTTCCCAGGCCGTGACGGCGGCCGCGGTCCGTTCCCGGTCGTGCACCGAGCCGTCGCCCGTCCAGCGCATCACTTCGGGGTCGGCGTTGACGGCGGCCATCGGCTCGATGTCGTCCGCGCGCCAGCGGCGCAGGGTCAGGCGGGGCGTGAGGAGCGTGAGTGGGGAGGCCATGGCGGCATCCTGCCCAGCGCGGTGCCGATTACCCGGCCGCCTGCCGGTCGGCCGTCCGGGTCCCGAGCGCCGCCGGCGGCCCGGGAGAGGGGAAGTCCTCAGACCCGGCGCCCGAGCTGCGCGAGCAGCACGGTCTGCGCGTCGGCACCGGCCGGCGGCTCCACCGGCTCGGCGAACAGGCCCGTGCTCGCCAGGCTGTCGATGTACGGCTCCACTTCGCGCCGCGTGAGCTCCACCAGCGGCCCGGGCAGCCGCTCGTCCGCGCCGATCGCCCGGGCGAGGTCCCACGCGTGCACGACCGCGTCCGCCGTCATCTGCGAGCAGTACCCGCGGGTGTCGGACGGCCCGGAGGACAGCTCCACCGTCCGCTCCAGGGCCCCGGGCGCGGCGAACGCCTCGCGCGCGGCGGCCTCGGCCGCGTCCCAGACGGCCACCGGGTCGTCCCCCAGCTGATCGCCGTCCAGAGCGTCGCCCACGTCGTCGATGGACCGGCCCTCCAGCAACGGCGGCACCCACAGCTGCTCCACGGCCAGATGGTTGACGAGGTCGCGCACGGACCACTCGGTGCAGGGCGTCGGTTCGTCCCACTGGCCGGGGCGGACGGCGTGCACGCGCTCGGTGAACAGCGCGAGCGCCTCCCGGTGCCGGCTCAGCAGCGTCGCATCGGTCATGGGCCCATTGTCGGGGCGCGGCGGCCCGGGCGCCCGCCCGGCGGGTCCGGGGGTGCGCCCGCCCGGTGGATCAGGGGTGCGTCCGGGCGGGCGGGGTCCGGCGGCGTCGGACCCCGCCGGCGGGGTACACGTGGGCCATGCGGAAGATCGTGAGTTCCTGGGACCGGGCGGCGTTCCTCGCGGTGGCGGCCCGGCACGGG
>NZ_JBAMDC010000634.1:0-2301 GCF_036961605.1 Streptomyces sp. KLMMK | reverse complement strand
GTGCGGACCCGGCGCCGGTGCAGGCCGCGGGCGCGGAAGGGCTGGGCGAAGGCCCGCCGGGTCATCCGCAGCTCCCAGGCCGCCCGGCGGCAGGCCGGGCGGAAACCGCCCTGCCGTGCCACCGCCCGGATCAGCCACCAGAGGAGCGCCACCAGGACGAGGGCCATACCGGTGAGGATGACGGACGATTTCTGGTCAGGCAGGGGCAGAGCGACCGTCCAGGGGCCGCCGGCCGGTCTCCCGGTGGTCACGGGCACCGCCGGCGGTCCACGGGAGCGGCGGGATCCGGGGAACCTTGACGGGGCGTCACGGCCGGGCGGCCGCGAGAGCCGGGCGAGTGGGTGTGCACGGGGACCTCGGGAGGACGGAGCGGGTGGGGAAGGCGCGCCGGGGGCGCGCCGTTGATGTCCGTCGGCCGACCGCACCCACGGTGAGCAGCGCATTCGTGCCGACACCGAGATACATGGCAAATGCAGCCGCCAGGTTGCATGCCGCCGCCCCGGTCCGGCGAACCTGGCCGGATCTCATCGCTCGCCGTCCGGGGGAGGAGCGCGGCCGCCGTGTGCGGAAGCCCCGGGGCCGTGGGGTCGCCGGAGCGGGTAATATGGTACGAAGCGTCCCCTCCAAGGAGGCGTTTCCGCAGGTCAGGGGCCTGCCGGAAGCGTCCGGTGAGGGGGTCGGACACATCCTTGGACACCCTTGAAACCCCAGCCGGGCTGGGGTTTTTCCGTGTGCCCTGAACTATCAGAGATCCACGAGGCATGAACCCTTCCACCACCGAGCGCGCCGGGCGCGCCACCGGTGACCGGTCCGCCGATGTGACGGGCCGCCGTCCCGTCCGGGTGGGCGTGCTGGTCGCCGCGCTGCTCACGGCCTGCGTCGCCTTCCAGCTCAACGCCAGCATGCTCAGCCCCGCGCTGAAGAGCATCGAGGACAGCCTCGGCGCGAGCTCCGCCGAGATCGGCCTCACCCAGACCGCGTTCTTCACGTCGGCCGCCCTGTTCTCGCTCTTCCTGCCGCGCCTGGGCGACGTCATCGGACGCCGCAAGGTCCTGGCCGGCATGCTGGCCCTGATGGCCGTCGGGTGCGTGGTCGCGGCGCTGGCGGACAGCGTGCCCATGCTGTTCGCCGGGCGGATCCTGCAGGGCGCGTCCGGGCCCACCGTGCCCCTGTGCCTGATCATGCTGCGGGTCGAGGTGACCGAGCCCAAGCGCTACGGCACCCTGCTCGGTGTGATCACGGCCGTCAACGGCGGCGTCGCCGGTGTGGACTCCCTCGCGGGCGGCTTCCTCGCGGACAACCACGGCTTCGAGGCCGTCTTCTGGGCGATGGCCGTCGTGGCCGTCGTCGCCACCGTCCTGGTCGCCACCCTGACGCCCGAGAGCAAGGTCGCGGCCGCCGGCCGGATGGACTGGCCGGGCGTGGCCCTGCTCGTGGTCTCCGTCGGCTCGCTGCTCATCGCGCTGAACGAGGCCGGCAAGCTGGGCGACGCCCGCTGGCCGGTGGTCGCCGGGCTGACGGCCGTCTCCGCGGTCGCCTTCGCCCTGTTCTGGCGCACCGAGGACCGCAGCGGCCACCCGCTGGTCGCCACCCGGCACCTCAAGCAGCGCGGCACCTGGGCCACCCTGCTGACCACCACGCTCACCATGACCGGCGTCTTCGCGGTCATGAACGGCCTCATCCCCTCCCTCGCCCAGGACGCCGAGGCGGGCCTGGGGATGTCGGCCGAGGCCTCCGCGTGGTGGACGCTCACCCCGTACGCCCTGGCGGGCCTCGCCATGGGCCCGGTCGCCGGCCGTCTCGCGGCCACCTTCGGCTACGGGCGGGTCCTGCGCCTGGGGCTCGTGGGGTCGGCGGCGTCCGTCGTCCTGATGATCCTCACCATCCCGGCGCACTCGCGCGTCCTGCTGCTGGTGGCCTCGCTGCTGGTCGGCATCACCTACGCGGGTGTGGCGAACATCGTGCTCAACGGCCTGGGCATCGTGCTGTCGCCCAAGGAGAACCCGGGCTTCCTGCCCGGTCTCAACGCGGGCGCCTTCAACCTCGGCGCGGGGCTGAGCTTCGCCCTGCTGTACGCGGTGAAGACCGCCGTGCAGCCGGCCGACCCGGCCTCGTCCACCGGCTACACCGCCGGCATGATCGCGGGCGTCGTGATCATGGCCGCCGCCCTTGCGACGTCCTTCCTCATCCCGAAGCCGGCCACGGCGGAGGCGCACGGCTGACGCGCACAGCAGGCGCACGGCCGACTCCGGTCGCGCCACGGCAGCGGAACCCCGGCTCCCGAGCCGGGGTTCCGCTGTT
>NZ_JBAMDC010000633.1:0-2307 GCF_036961605.1 Streptomyces sp. KLMMK | reverse complement strand
CAAGGGCGGCGCGGACGCCTTCCGGGTGTCCGGGCGGGCGGGCGCGATCGTGGTGTCGGGCACGACGCCCGCGGTGCAGCTCACCGGCTTCCACTGGTACCTCAGACACGTCGCCCACGCCCACTTCTCCTGGAACGGGGCGCAGACCGCCCTCCCCGACCGCCTCCCCGGCGTCCGTACCCCCCTCGTCCGGGCGGCGAACGTCCCCCACCGCTTCGTGCTGAACGACACGAACGACGGCTACACCGGGCCCTACAACGGGTGGGACTACTGGCAGCGCGAAATCGATGTGCTGGCGCTGCACGGCTTCAACGAGGTCCTCGTCTACGCGGGCGCGGACGCGGTCTACCACCGCACGTTCCGCGCGCACGGCTACGGCGACGCCGAACTGCGCGCCTGGCTGCCGGGCCCGGCCCACCAGCCGTGGTGGCTGCTGCAGAACATGGAGTCCTACGGCGGCCCCCTGTCCACCGGGCTCCTGGAGCGCCGCACGGCCCTCGCGAAGAAGATCGTGGCCAGGCTGCGGGAGCTGGGCATGACGCCGGTGTTCCCCGGCTACTACGGCACCGTGCCGCCCGGCTTCGCCAAGCGCAACCCCGGCGCCCGCACCGTCCCGCAGGGCACCTGGGGCGGCTTCCGCCGGCCCGACTGGCTCGACCCGCGCACCGCGCACTTCCGCCGCGTCGCAGCGACCTTCTACCGGGTCCAGAAGGAGCTCTACGGCGCCACGTCCATGTACAAGATGGACCTGCTGCACGAGGGCGGGAAGCCGGGCGACGTGCCCGTCGCCGACGCCGCCCGCGCCGTCGAGAAGGCCCTGCGCGCCGCCCACCCGCGCGCCGTCTGGGCCATCCTCGGCTGGCAGGAGAACCCGCGGCGCGAGATCGTCGACGCCGCCGACCGCAAGCGCATGCTCATCCTGGACGGGGTCTCCGACCACTACCCCAAGGTCACCGACCGCGAGGACGACTGGGGCGGCACCCCGTACGCCTTCGGCTCCATCTGGAACTTCGGCGGGCACACCGCCATGGGTGCCAACACCCGCGACTGGGCCGCCCTCTTCGAGGACTGGCGCACCAAGCGGGGCAGCGCGCTCAAGGGCATCGCCCTGATGCCCGAGGCCGCCGACAACAACCCCGCGGCGCTCGCCCTCTTCAGCGACCTGGCCTGGACGGACGGCCGGGTCGACCTGGAGGACTGGTTCGCGCGGTGGCCCCGCTACCGCTACGGCGGCGCCGACCGGCACGCAGCGCGCGCCTGGGACGTCCTGCGCCGCACCGCCTACGGCACGACCCGCGAGGACGGCTGGAGCGAGGCCGCCGACGGCCTCTTCGGCGCCCGCCCCGACCTGGCCGTCACCCACGCCGCCGCCTGGTCGCCCCGGCAACTGCGCTACGACCCGGACGCCTTCGAGGAGGCCCTCTCCGAACTCCTGGCGGTGGCCCCGGCCCTGCGCCGCAGCTCCGCCTACCGCTACGACCTGCTGGACGTGACCCGCCAGTCGATCTCCAACCGCAGCCGCACGCTCCTCCCCCGCATCAAGGACGCCTTCGAGGCGGGCGACCGGTCCCGGCTCCGGGATCTGACGCGCCGGTGGCTCGACTGGATGACCCTCCTGGAGGAGACCGTCGCCACCGACGAGCACCACCTGCTCAGCCGCTGGACGACGGCCGCCCGCGCCTGGGGCTCCTCGCCGGCCGAACGCGACCGCCTCGAACACGACGCCCTGACCCTGCTGACCACCTGGGGCCCGCGCCCCTCGGCCGACGGGGGCAAGCTGCACGACTACGCAAACCGCGAGTGGTCGGGCCTGGTGGGCGGCCTCTACCGCAAGCGCTGGACGGCGTACTTCAAGGAACTGGACGCGTCCCTGTCGACCCGCCGCAGGCCGAAGCCGATCGACTGGTACGCCCTGGAGGAGGACTGGATCCGCCACCGCCCTGCCGTACGGACGAAGCCGGCGGGGGACGTGGTGAAGGTGGCACGGAAGGTGGCACGGCAACTCTGAGCGCGCCCGGCCCGGCCGTGCGCCGCCCGACCATACGTCAGAGCCCCCGCCGGATTTCTCCGACGGGGGCTCTGATGTGTTGTGGACCTGAGGGGATTCGAACCCCTGACCCCCTCGATGCGAACGAGGTGCGCTACCGGACTGCGCCACAGGCCCTTGCAACGAGTGAAACTCTAGCACCCCCATCCGGGTGCTCGGAAATCCGCTCGCCGCTGGTCAGCAGCGGGTCCCCCGTGGAGGCGGCGCGGTGGCGCGGGTCACTCGTTGGCGGCGCGGGGGCGGTCGTCGTCGGCGTACTG
>NZ_JBAMDC010000632.1:0-2313 GCF_036961605.1 Streptomyces sp. KLMMK | reverse complement strand
CCCGCGCCCGCCCTGCTCGCCGTCGCCGCCCGCGTCACGGCCTGGGCGCGCGAGCTGGACACCCGGCACGGCCTCGGGCTGGACGAGGTGAACGTGGGCGGCGGCATGGCCGTCGACTACGCCCGCCCGCACGCCCGCTTCGACTGGGCCGCCTACGGCGCGGGCCTCGCCGCCCTCGCCGCCGCGCACCCCGGCTACACCCTGCGCATCGAGCCCGGGCGCGCGCTGTCCGCCCACTGCGGCTGGTACGTCACCGAGGTCCTCGACGTCCGGCACAGCCACGGCGAGGCGTTCGCGGTCGTCCGCGGCGGCACCCACCACATGCGCACCCCGGCTGCCAAGGGGCACGACCACCCCTTCACGGTGCTGCCCGTCGACACCTGGGAGCGTCCCTGGCCGCGCCCGGCCGCCCTGGACGAACCGGTCACCCTCAGCGGTCAGTTGTGCACCCCGAAGGACGTCCTCGCCCGGGCGGTTCCGGTCGCCGAGCTGCGGGCGGGGGACCGGATCGCCTTCGCGATGGCGGGCGCGTACGCCTGGAACATCTCGCACCACGAGTTCCTGATGCACCCGGCGCCCGCCTTCCGCTTCCTGCCCTGAGTCCGTCTCCTGTCCTGAGTGTGTCTTTCTGTCCTGAGCGGGTCCCGGGCGGCGGCCCGCGATCGTGCGGCGGGGGGCGGGAGTTGGCCGGTTCCCACTGGGTTCCCGGCGTTTTACTCCTACATGGATGGTGAATGCATCTATATGGGCGTACCGTGATCCCCGCGGTCCCCGCCGCCCCCGAGGCGGGGACCGCACCCCACGGGGGAGCAGCCGTACCCGGGCACCCGGGGCGGCCTACCGAAAGGGGAGAACGCAACGATGTGCGGGATCACCGGATGGATCTCCTACGACCAGGACCTCACGGCCCTCACGACGGCGCGCGGCACGCTCGACGCGATGACGCACACCATGGCCTGCCGCGGACCCGACGCCGGCGGCACCTGGCTCGACACCCACGCCGCCCTCGGCCACCGCCGCCTCGCCGTCATCGACATCGAGGGCGGCGCCCAGCCCATGCGCGTCGAACGCGACGGCCGCACCCTGCTCGTCACCACCTACAGCGGCGAGGTCTACAACTACCGCGAGCTGCGGTCCGAGCTGGAGAGCCACGGGCACGTCTTCCGCACCAGCAGTGACACCGAGGTCGTCCTGCACGCCTACCTGGAATGGGGCGAGGACTTCACCGAGCGCCTCAACGGCATGTACGCCTTCGCCCTGTGGGACCCGCGCACCGAGGAACTCCTCCTCGTCCGCGACCGCATGGGCATCAAGCCGCTGTACTACCACCCCACGCCCGACGGCGTCCTGTTCGGCTCCGAACCCAAGGCCGTCCTCGCCCACCCCGCCGTACGCCCCGCCGTCGACGCCGAAGGCCTCGCCGAGCTCGTCGCCTTCACCAAGACCCCCGGCCACGCCGCCTACAAGGGCATGTACGAACTGCCCCCCGGCCACACCGCCCGCATACGCCGCGGCGGCCTGATCCTGCGCCGCTACTGGGCCCTGGAGTCCCGCGAGCACACCGACGACCTCAAGACCACCGTCCGCCACGTGCGCGACCTGCTCGACGACATCGTCGGCCGCCAGCTCATCGCCGACGTCCCCCTGTGCACCCTGCTCTCCGGCGGCCTCGACTCCTCCGCCATCACCGCACTCGCCGCCAAGGGCCTCGCCGACGCCGGAGCCGGCCCCGTCCGCTCCTTCTCGGTCGACTTCACCGGCCACACCGAGAACTTCCGCCCGGACCCCCTGCGGCCCACCCCCGACGGCCCCTACGCCCACGCCCTCGCCGCCCACGTCTCCTCCCACCACTCCGACATCGTCCTCGACGCCGCCGACCTGATGGCCAGGGCCAACCGCGACGCCGTCCTCACCGCCCGCGACATGCCCATCAGCGGCTTCGGCGACGGCGACGTCTCCCTCTACCTGCTCTTCAAGGCCATCCGCGAGCAGTCCACCGTCGCCCTGTCCGGCGAATCCGCCGACGAGGTCTTCGGCGGCTACCGCTGGTTCCACGACCCCGCCCACGTGCACGCCGACACTTTCCCCTGGGCCGCCGCCGGAGCCGCCGACCGCTTCGCCGGCGAACACAGCGGAGGCCGCTCCGCCCTCCTCGACCGCGGCCTCCTCGCCAAGCTCGACCTCGCCGGCTACGAGGACACCCGCTACCGCGAAGCGCTCGCCGAAGTGCCCCGCCTGCCCGGCGAGACCGGCCTGGAACGGCGCATGCGCGAGATCGGCTACCTGCACCTGACCCGCTTCGTCCAGCTCCTC
>NZ_JBAMDC010000631.1:0-2316 GCF_036961605.1 Streptomyces sp. KLMMK | reverse complement strand
CCTCGCCGTACGAGGCGGGCGGCAGGACGACGCTGCGGCTGCGGTTCTCCTCCTTGGTGCCGAGGCCGCCCGCGACGGCCCGGACGCTCGCCCCGCCGCCCGCGCGCAGCAGGAGCGGCTCGCGCAGCGTCACGCCGCGCAGGCGGGCCCGCTCGATGGAGACGGACCGCGTGGTGAACAGACCGCGACGCACGCGCAGGGTGGCCGCGTCGGTCCACTCCAGGCGGTAGTCCCACCACTGCTCGGCGTACAGCGCGACTGCGCCGACGGCGCCGAGGACGGTGATCGCGAGGAGGGCGAGCGGGACCGTGACCCACAGGAAGCTGTGGCCGAAGTCCTCGAAGGCGCGGCGGACGAAGCCGATGCGCCAGGGCTCGATGCCGATCCCGTCGAGGATCCGCCACACGCCGCCCGCGGCGGCGAAGACGCCGCCGACGACCCAGAACGTCAGCGGGGCGTAGCGCAGCCGGCGCAGGTCGGCGGTGGCGAGCACGGGGTCGTCGGCGCGGCCGGCGCCGGAGCGGGCGAGGAGCTCGGCGCGCAGGCGGACGGCTTCGGGGCGGGCGAGGGCCTCCAGGGAGATCTCGCCGCCGCTCCCCCCGCCGCCGGTGCCGGCGCGCAGCACGGCGAGGCCGAGGACGCGCTGGACGGCGTTGGCGGTGATGTCGACGTTGCGGACGCGGTGCAGGGGGATCGCGCGGACGCTGCGCGTGAACAGGCCCGTGCGGAGCTCGACGGCGTCGGCGGTGACGCGGTAGCGGGTGCGCCGCCAGGTGACGACGCCGCTCGCGGTGATGGCGGCGAAGACGGCGCCGATCACGGCGAGCGTGATCCACGCGCGCGTGTCGAACCGGCCGTCGGTGGCGAGCGCGGTGAGGGCGAGCGAGCCGAGGGGCGCGCCCAGCCAGGTGCAGTGCACGGCGATCGTGCGGGGGTCGAGGGTGCGCCACTGCTCGGGGCGCTGACGGGGGTGCCGGCCGGGCAGCTGCTCGCTCATGCGGCGTCACCGTTCCCGGGCACGAGGCGGGCGGCTTCGGTGATCCGGGCGGCAATCCACTCGGCGGCCTCGTCGGAGACCCCGGTGATGCGGACGTCGCCGGCCGTGGAGGCGGTGGTGACGGTGATCGTGGCGAGGCCGTAGCGGCTCTGGAGCGGACCGCGGACGGTGTCGACCGTCTGGACGCGCGAGAGCGGGGCTATGCGGCGCTTGCGCAGGAGCCAGCCGCCGGAGGCGTAGACCGCCGCCTCCCCGACCTCCCAGGCGTGGACGCGGCAGCGCAGGCGCGGCATCGCCAGGACGTAGCCGGCGGCGGGCAGGACGAGGACGGCGAGGACGAGCGGGCCGAGCCACGGGAGCGCGCCGGGGAAGAACAGGAGGGAGTTCACGAGCAGGGCGGCCGCGACGAGCAGCAGGGGGCCGGTGACCGTCAGGAGTGCCTGCACGGTCCACCAGCGGCGGGCCCCCGGGTCCACGCCGTTGCGGGGTGGCCTGAGCCCGGGCTGTGTCTGTGCGCGTGCGCCGCGTCGGTGTCCTGTCATGGCGTGCCGCCCCTGCTTTCCAAGTCAGTTGTATGGCAATAAGCTATAGCAATACAAACGACTTGGAAAGATGAGGTGGTGGGCGTGCCCAAGCGCGTGGACCACGAGGAGCGCCGCCGGGCGATCGCGGAGGCCCTGTGGCGCATCGCGTGCGCGCGGGGGCTCGACGGCGCGAGCCTGCGCGACGTCGCGGCGGAGGCGGGGATCTCGCTGGGGCAGCTCCAGCACTACTTCTCCAGCAGGGACGAGCTGCTCGTCTTCGCCCTCAAGCACCTGGGCGGCCTGGCGGAGGAGCGCATCCGCAGGCGCCTCATGAGCCTCTCCGCACCGCCGTCGCCGCGGGACGTCCTGCGGGAGACGGTCACGGAGATGCTCCCCCTGGACGAGGAGAGCCGCACCGGGAACCTGGTCCAGATCGCCTACTTCGTCCGCGCCCTCCACGACGAACGGCTGCGAGGCCACGCCAAGGAGGGCGTACCGGCCCTGCGGGCCTTCTACGCGGACCAGATCCGGGCGGGGATCGACCGGGGCGAGGTGGAGGCGGCCCGCGTGCCGGACGCGGAGGCGATGCTGCTGATCGCCCTGACGGACGGGCTGACGACGTATCTCCTGCTGGAGGTGTGCACACCGGAGGAGGCGAAGGGCTTGCTGGAGGGCCATCTGGAACGCCTGTTCACGCCGTAAGGCGGCCGAACGCCGACCCGGCGGGACCGCACGGCCGGGCCGGCCCGCAGGCGAGGGCCCGGCAGGCCGTGCCACTCCCCTCCGCCGCAACGG
>NZ_JBAMDC010000630.1:0-2319 GCF_036961605.1 Streptomyces sp. KLMMK | reverse complement strand
CGGCCCACCGAGGACGCGCCGCCCATGGTGCGGGCGCTCGGCGGCGCACCGGCCCGGCGGACCGCGCAAGCCGCTCCCGTCGTCGCCGGCGGGCAGCAGCCGATCGCCGCCCTCCCGCAGCGGCTCGCGGAACTGCCGCCCGCGGAGAGCAGGAAGCTGCTGCTGGAGACGGTGTGCGGGCACGTCGCCGACGTGCTCGGCCACGCACGCGCCGATGCCGTCGACCCGGAGCGGGGCTTCGGCGAACTGGGAGTGGACTCGCTGTCCGCCCTGGAGCTCCGCAACCGCATCGGCGCGGACACCGGGCTGCGCCTGTCGGCGACCCTCACCTTCGACTACCCGACCCCCGCCGCCATCGCCGGACACCTCTTCGGTGAACTGGCCGGGGACGCGCACGCACCCGTGCCGGACGCCGAGGCCGAAGTGATGCGCCTCGAAGCCCTGCTGGACGCCGCGGTCGTGGACGGGGAGCAGCAGGCCAGGGTCGCGGTGCGGCTGCGGGCCCTCACGGCGAGGTGGACCGGCGCCGGCCCCCGGGAGGAGGAGCGGGAGGGCGGACCGGGGCTGGAGACGGCGACCGCGGACGAGCTGTTCGGCATCCTGGACGACGAGCTGGAGACGTACAAGTGAGACGGCGGGCGGGCCGGGAACCTCTCAGGACTCCCGGCCCGCCCGCCGCGGCGAGGTGCGCCGCGTCCGCTCAGGCGCTGCCGCGCACCGCGGCCGACCGGGCCGCGGGGGCCGGGTCCGACGGCGTCGGTATCCGGTACTCGATCACCTTGGACGGCAGCTCGGTGCGGCTGGCGACGTTCAGCTTGCGGTAGACGCGCGTCAGGTGCTGCTCGACCGTGCTGATGGTGACGTGGATGCGGCTGCTGATCTCGCGGTTGGTGTAGCCGAGCGCGGCCAGCGCCGCGACCCGGCACTCCGCGTCGCTGAGGGCCGGTGCGGCGCCGGGGACCTCCGGCTCGGCCCGCTCCAGGCGGTTGCCGACCGGTGAATCGATCCGGCACACCGCGGCCTCCTGGGCGGCCTGCTGCGCCAGGAGCCGGGCGCGGGCGAACTCGCCCAGCTCGTAGTGGGCGGCGGACAGTTCGCCGTAGGCCAGGGCGAGCTCCAGCCGGTCGCCGCACGCCTGGAGCAGGTCGACCGATTCGCGTAGGAGGGCGGTGCGGTGGCGCAGCTGGCTCGCTCCGGCCAGGACGCGCAGGGTGATCGCGCGCGTGCGGGAGCCGAAGTTGCCGCGCAGCCTGAGCTGCTTCTGCGCCCAGTCCTTGGCGGCGCGCTGCTTGCCGATGCGCAGGTTCGCCTGGGCGAGGTCGGTCCGCCAGGGGATCCCCGCCTGCAGTTCCGGGCTGCGGTCCTGCATGAGCCGGCCGCAGGTCTCGAAGTCGTTGAGCGCGGCGAAGGCCCGCCCGGTGGCCAGGTAGTGATGTCCCCTGGCGCGCAGGTACTGCACGCCGAAGAGCGTCTGGAACATGCTGTCCGGCACCTTGCGCTGGAGCAGGTCCGCCGCGGCCTCGTGGCGGCCGAGGGCCGTGTACGCGAACAGGGCCGTCGACAGCGGCAGGCCGGCCAGCACGCCCCAGCCCTGCGGGTGCAGCAGGCCGAGGGACTCGACGGCCTTCTCCGAGGCGGTCTCCACGTCGCCCTGCAGCAGGGCGATTTCGGCCCGCACGGCGCCGAGGACGGCCTGCCAGGTGGTCGACTCGCGCCGCCCGGCGTCGGCCAGGAGGGACTCGCACACCTCCGCCGCGGTCGCGGGCCGGTCCGCATGCGCGATGACCATCAAGGAGATCGTGGTGAGTTCGAGCCGCAGGTCGCTGAGCTGGTGGGCCTGCAGGGCCTCGGCCACGTGCGTCACGGATTCGTCGGTGACGGTGCCGCCGGCCATGAGGGCGACGCTGGCCCAGAGGCTGCTGGTGTGGTCCGCCATGGTGGGTCCGAGGGGGCTCGTCCGGCCGGTGTCACCGCGCTGCGGGGCCCGCGGCACGCCGTAGAACCACTGTCTGACGAACTCCATCTCGGCCAGCAGCCGGGCGTCGGTCCGCGTGCGCAGGCCGCCTAACGCGCTGATCGTCTCCGCCGCGAGATCGGTATCGCCCTGCCAGAGCATGTGGCGCAGCACGGTGGCCGTGTCGCGGGTGTCCAGGGTGCCGCTGCGGGCGGCGGCGTACAGCGGGGCGAGGTGCGGGCCCGCGGCGGCCGGGTTGACCCGCCACACCGCCCGGGCCAGGGTCGCGGAGAGCGCGTGGCGTTCCTGCCGGTCCTTGCACTCCCGCAGGGCGAGCCCGAGGAAGCTCGCGGCCTCCTCGACGT
>NZ_JBAMDC010000063.1:0-25451 GCF_036961605.1 Streptomyces sp. KLMMK | reverse complement strand
GCCGCCCCCGGCGGCCCGCTGTGCGTGCTCGTCGCTCATGTCTGTAGGGACTCCTCGGCCGCCGCCGTTGGTTCGGTCACGGCGGCGCGGTCTCGTGTCGGGCGGTCCGCTGTGCTTCGTACACGTCGTACATCCCGTCGAACACTGTCGCATCATGCGTTCCGCGCCATGGCACGTTCCGCACACCGGGCAGGCCCGGCTCGGCCGTCCGGGCCAGGCGCCGGCCACTCCGGGGGGTGAAAACCGGGGCCGACGCTGCCGAGGTTCAACGACCGGATGCGGTACGAGATGCGCCCTGGCGGGGCCGTTGCGGTGAATGTCCCCTCTCGCGCAACGCCCTGAATCGATTCTTCCGCTCGCTACGCTGTTCGTATGATGAGCGAACTTCCTGACATGAGGGCCTCCGACGCGGAGCGGGAGCGTGTGGCCGAGGCGCTGCGCGAGGCCGTCGCCGAGGGCCGGCTGACCATGGAGGAGTTCGAGGAACGGCTGGAAGCGGCCTACACGGCGCGGACGCACGGCGAACTGGAGCCGCTCGTACGCGACCTGCCGGCCCCCGCCGGCGCCGTCTCCCTCACCAAGTCCGCGGGCGTGACCGCGCCCGCGCAGCAGAGCTGGGCGGACCGCATCGGCGGCCCCGCGAGCGGCACGGTGGCCATCGGCGTCATGGGCGGCTTCCAGCGCCGGGGCACCTGGACCGTGCCCCGCCGCTTCACCGCCTTCACCTTCTGGGGCGGCGGCGAGATCGACCTGCGCGAGGCGCGCTTCGAGGACGGCGAGATCGTCATCCGCTGCATCGCCGTCATGGGCGGCATGCAGGTCACCGTGCCGCCGGACCTGGACGTGCACGTCGACGGCATCGGCATCATGGGCGGCTTCGACGACAAGGCCTCCGGCCCGGGCACCCCGGGCTCGCCGCGGGTGCGCGTCACCGGCTTCACCTTCTGGGGCGGGGTGGGGGTGGTCCGGAAGGCCACGCGGGAGGAGCGCAGGAGGCTCCGTGAGGAGCGGCGTGAGCAGCGGCGCCTGGACCGTGAGGAGCGGCGCAGGCCGCTGGAGTAGGGCGCCTGCCGGGAGCCGCGGGCCGGGGGCCGGAGCCCCCGGGGTGTCACAGCGCGGCCGCCGCCTGGCCCTTGAGCGTCTCCAGGTCGACCGCCCGTGCCATCGCCTCGTACCCCGCGTCGCTCGGGTGCAGGTGGTCGCCGGAGTCGTAGGCCGGCAGCAGCCGCTCGGGCGCCGCCGGGTCCCGCAGCGTCCGGTCGAAGTCCACGACCGCGTCGAAGACGCCGCCGGAGCGGATGATCTCGTTGACGCCCTGGCGCGTGGCCTCCTGACGGTCCACCGCGCCCTTGTGCCCGCCGAACGGCATCAGCGTCGAGCCGACCACCCGCAGGCCGCGCGCGTGCGCCCGCTGCACCAGCGCGCGCAGACCGCCCACGATCTGCTGCGGGTCCTGCACCTGCGGCTTGCGCAGGATGTCGTTGATGCCGAGCGCCACGACCACGACGCGGGCGCCGGTCCGGCCGAGCACGTCCCGGTCGAAGCGGGAGAGGCCGCTGGGGTTGTTCGGCATCGGCGCGGCCGAGTTGCTCAGCAGTATGCGGTTGCCGCTGATGCCCTCGTTGAGGACGCCGTAGCGCGGGGCGCCGGGCTCCGTGCGCAGCCGGGCGGCCAGGAAGTCCGGCCAGCGGCGGTTGGCGCCGACGGTGGAGGTCACGCCGTCGGTGATGGAGTCGCCGAGGGCGACGACGGCGCCGTGCGCCTCCTGGGTCCACACGTCCACGGCCGTCAGGTAGCGCCAGTACGGCGTCTTCGTGGTGTACGGGGTGCCGAGGGGCTCCTCGGTGTGGTCGCCGCGCGCGATGAAGGAGATCTGCCGGGCGTGCGGGTGGTAGGTGACCGGGCCCGAGGGGGTCGGCGAGTATGTGGTGACGAGCAGGTCGGAGGCGGCCGGGACGGCCAGCCGGACCGGGTCGCTGAGCAGGGAGCCGCCGGCCGGGACGGTGACCGTGGGCTGCCCGCCGAAGGTCAGGCGCTGCATGCTGCCGGGGACGGCCGCGGGGGAGCCGGGGGCCGCGGCCAAGCCGAGCGAGGCGTGGGTGACGGCCAGCGGCAGGGTCCCGTAGAGGTTGGAGAGCTGGATGCGGGCGCCGGTGCCGCCGATGCTGGTGTGGACCAGGTTGCGGATCGACATGCCCGCGAAGCCCCGGGCGGTGTTCGGCTCGGCGGCGGCCGGCGAGGTGGCCCAGGAGCCGACCCATTCCCCGGAGGCGGCGGGCGCGGCGGAGGGGTGGCTCTCGTGCCGGCTGGTGACGGCCTGTCCGTCCTGGCCGCCGACCCCGATGAATATCGCGGTCGAGACGATGATCACCACGGCCGCCAGCGCGGCGAGGACGGCGTAGGCCGTGCCGCGGGGCAGGGGTGGCCTGTTCATGCGGGTGTCTCCTGGAAGAGGCGGAGCGAGCAGCTCCGGGTGCGGAAGCGGAACCGGGGACGGAAAACAGCGACTGATCAGCAACAGCGCCCTCGCGGTCCGATCGCCGTTCCATGATCCCACGGTGGCCTCGGGGGTCGCCCGCCGGCCTGAGGGGTCATGCAACGTGTCACATGCGACTTGTCAGACGCGGGGAACTCCCGGTCCGTTCCAGGAGTAGGCCGGGTAAGGACAATGCACGGGAAGTCGGCTGGAACGGGTGGTGCGGATGAAACGGTCGCCGAGTGAGGATGCGGATACCGCTGAACGGGTGATGCCCGCTCCGCTGGGCGGTTTCACCTACAGCGAGGCCGATGAGGAGAAACGCCGCGGTGTGCGCCGGATGAAGGCCCTCGCGACGGGGCTCCTGCTCGCCGTCGCACTGGTGTACGGGCTCGCGAAGTGGTCCCAGTCGGCGGGCGCGGGGGCCTGGGCCGGCTACGTGGCCGCGGCGGCCGAGGCCGGCATGGTCGGCGCCCTCGCCGACTGGTTCGCCGTCACCGCGCTCTTCCGGCGCCCGATGGGCCTGCCCATCCCGCACACCGCGATCATCCCCACCAAGAAGGACCAGCTCGGTCAGAGCCTCGGCGACTTCGTCGGCGAGAACTTCCTCTCCGGCGAGGTGGTGCGGGTCCGGCTGCGGGCCGTCGGCATCGCCTCCCGCCTCGGCGCCTGGCTCACCCGGCCCGAGCACGCCGACCGCGTCACCGCCGAGCTGGCCACCGCCGTGCGCGGCGCGCTCACCGTCCTGCGGGACTCCGATGTCCAGGCCGTCGTCGGCGAGGCCATCACCCGGCGCGCCGACGCCGCCGAAGTCGCCCCCGGCATCGGCGCCATGCTGGAGAAGGTCGTCGCGGACGGCGGCCACCGGAAGGTCGTGGACCTGGTGTGCGTCCGCGCCCACGACTGGCTCGTCACCCACGGGGACTCCGTGATGGGGGCCGTGACGGGGGGTGCGCCCGGATGGACGCCGCGGTTCGTCGACCGGAAGGTCGGGGAGCGGGTCTACAAGGAGCTGTTGCGCTTCGCCATCGAGATGCGCGACATGCCCGACCACCCGGCGCGTGGCGCCGTCGACCGCTTCCTGGAGGACTTCGCGCGCGACCTGCAGTCCGACACGGACACGCGGGCGCGGGTCGAGCGGCTGAAGTCCGACCTGCTGGGGCGGGGCGAGGTGCAGGACGTCATCGCGTCGGTGTGGGCCTCGGTCCGCGCCATGATCGTCGCCGCGGCGGAGGACGAGCGGAGTGAGCTGCGGCTGCGGGTGCGGGCGGGGATCTTGTCGCTCGGGTCGCGGATGGCGGCCGACGACCGGCTGCGGGAGAAGGTCGACGGGTGGCTGGAGGACGCGGCGGTCTACGTCGTGACGACGTACCGCGACGAGATCACGTCCCTGATCACGGACACGGTCGCGGGCTGGGACGCGGAGCACACGTCCCGGAAGATCGAGGCGCACATCGGCCGGGACCTGCAGTTCATCCGCATCAACGGCACGGTGGTGGGGGCGCTGGCGGGGCTGTGCATCTACGGGTTGACGAGGGGGCTGGGGGGCTAGGGCCGTCGGTACGGGTGCGGCGCCGGGCCCTCCGGGGCGGGGGTCCGGGGCCGTATATTTACGGGCCCGCGCCCGGTGACGCGGCGGCGCCCCCCGCCTCGCCGGGCCCGCAAATACACGTCAGCGCCCCGGACCCCCGCCCCTGCGGTCCCGCCGCCTCCCGTCGTCCTTCCTCGCGGGGCGCCCCGTGCCCGCCTTCCACGGCCCCCGGCCCGGTTAGGGTCACCCCGTGTTGAAACGTCCCACCTTGCTGTGGTTGCTCGCTCCGTATGTCCTCTTTCTTGGCATGCTTCCCCTCGTCGACCGGGTGCGGCCCACGGTCATGGGGCTGCCCTTCCTGTTCTTCTGGCTGCTCGCCGCCACGTTTTTCACCCCCGTCGCCGTCTTCCTCGCCTGGCGGGGCGACCGCAAGCGAGGCCGGGTGTGAACGGCGACGCGGCGGTGGCGACCACCGTCTTCGGCGTCTTCATGGTGTTCACCGTTGCTCTCGGACTCCTGGCCGTGCGCGGCCACGGGCGTACCACCGGGCTCGCCGAGTGGTCCGTCGGCGGGCGCAGCCTCGGCACGGTGTTCATCTGGGTGCTGATGGCCGGTGAGGGCTACACGAGCTTCAGCTACCTCGGCGCCGCCGGGTGGGGGTACAACCACGGAGCGCCCGTCCTCTACGTCATCGCCTACATGTCCTGCGGCTACGCGATCGGTTACGTCGTCGGCCCGACGCTCTGGTCGTACGCCCGCCGCCACGGCCTGGTCACGATCACCGACATGGTCGCCCACCGCTACGGCCGCCCCTGGCTCGGCACGGCGGTCGCGGTCCTGGCGACCGTGTGCCTGCTGCCGTACATCCAGCTGCAGATCACCGGCATGGGCGTCGTCGTCTCCACCATCTCCTACGGCGCCATCAGCCTGAACCAGGCCTACTTCATCGCCTTCGCCGTGACGACGGGCTTCGTGGTGGTGAGCGGGCTGCGGGGGAGCGCCTGGGTGTCGGTGCTCAAGGACGTGCTGGTCATCGTCACGCTCGCCTTCCTCGCGATCTACGTCCCGAACCACTACTTCGACGGCTACGGCCCCTTCCTGGACCGGCTCGTCGCCGAGAGGCCCGGCTGGCTGACGCTGACCGGCCACGGCGGCAGCGGCCTCGACGTCACCTGGTTCGCGACCACGAGCTTCCTCAACTCCCTGACGGTCGTCATCTTCCCGACCACCGTGGCGGGGTACCTGGGCGCGCGCAGCGCCGACGCCCTGCGCCGCAACGCGATGCTGCTGCCGTTCTACAACGTGCTGCTGTTCGTGCCGATGCTGCTGGGCATGGCGGCGCTCCTCGTCGTCCCGGGGCTGACGGGCGCCGGGTCGAACCTCGCTCTCTTCAAGCTCGTCGTCGACTCGCTGCCGGCGTGGGCGGTCGGTGTCACCGGCGTCGCCGCGGCCCTCTCCTCCATCGTTCCCATGGCCGTGTTCATGCTGGTCATCGGCACGATGTGGGGGAAGAGCGTGCTGGGGACGATCCCGGCGCTGGCCGGCCGGCCGCGGCGGCAGCGGTTCGCGGCGCAGATCGTGGTGGTCGTGTCGGGCGCGCTGGCGCTCGCTCTGACCTACCTGACCCCCAACACCCTTGTCCGCCTCTCCCTCATCTCGTACGAGGGGATGGCGCAGCTCGTGCCGATGATCCTGCTGGGTCTGGTGTGGCGGCGGCTGACGCTGTGGGGCGCGGTGAGCGGACTCGTGGCGGGAGGGACGCTCGTGTGCGCCCTTGTCTTCACCGAGCACGACCCCCTGTGGGGCGTGAACGCGGGAGCGCTCGCGCTGGGCGTGAACCTGGTGGTGGCGCTGGCCGTCTCCCGGCTCGGCCCGCAGCCGGCCGACGACCGCCCGGACGAGGAGGTCCTGGCGACCGATCCGGGACCGGAGGGGTCCTCGCGACCGGAGGAGTCGTCGCGACCGGAGGGGCCGGCGCGACCGGAGGGGTCGGTTCCGGCATAAGGGGCGAATGAGTCGATTGCCTGGCCGGTTCCGGCACTTGGCCAAGAGCAAAGGCGAATGGAAATGTTCGCGGTGTTCTCCGGGCCGCAGGGGGACGGGTCCGGCAACCGGCTCTGGACCTTCTACGACAAGTAGGGGGCAAGTAGGGGGCAGTGCCCCCGGGCTGACGAAATGCGACCAGGCCGACGATCCCGACTCGTCGGCCTGGACCAATTTTGACCGTACGTGTTCGGGAGACGACATAGATCCATGCAATGATCACCCGTACCACCGGTAATCCGAGGTTTGTGCGAAGATTCCGTCCCCGGTCCGATCGGACCGGGCGACAAGGGGAAACATCGTGCACATAACGAGATTCAGAGCCGCTGTTGGGGCGGCTGTGACGGTGGCCGCGACGGCCGCTCTCCTGCCCACGTCGGCCGCGTTCGCGGCGGGCAAGCCGGACTCCCGCCCGGCGGACAGCGCGACCGTCGAAGCCTTCGGCCGAATAGCCGACGCCGTGCTGAACGACCGCACCTCGGTCCTCCTGGACTCCCGCTCGGCCGACCGCAAGGCGACCAGGCTCGACGGCAAGGTCCGTCTCTCCTCCGGCCTCTCGAAGGCCGAGGACACCGGACTGTCCTCGCTGAAGATGCGGAAGTCCTGGCTCGCCGCCCTCGGCGAGGCCTACACCGGCGCCGACACCAAGACCTCGGTCGACAAGACCACCGTCAAGGGCAACCGCGCCACCGTCCGTGTCACCGAGACCACGGTGCTCACGTACAAGAAGATCCGCGGTGACGAGCCGTCGACCACCGGCTTCACCGCCCACCACGAGCTCAGCTTCTCCCTCGGGAAGAACGGCAAGTGGGAGCTGACGGGCATCCGCCCGCAGGACGACGGCCCCGGCGCCATCAACGAGCCCCGCACCGCGGTGGCGGCGACCGGCAGCATCGACCTCAACGGCAGCCCGGCCGCGACCCGGTACCCCGGCAGCCGCAACGCCAAGCCGAAGTCGCTGACCGCCACCACCAAGGGCGGCCTCGACTACAAGGCCATGGCCGCCTACGCCGAGAAGTACTGGCGCAACTACAACCCCGCCTACCGCAGCTTCAACAGCTACGGCGGTGACTGCACCAACTTCATCAGCCAGGCCCTCAAGGCCGGCGGCTGGAAGGACGCGGCGGGCACGGACACCTCCGACTACCGCAAGTGGTGGTACAACAAGTCGAGCCAGTCCGACTCCTGGGTCGGCGCCAACGAGTGGTCGTGGCACACGCTGTCCACCAAGCGGGCGACCAACCTGTCGAACGTGTACCAGATGGACGTCGGCGACATCCTGCAGATGGACTTCGATGGTGACGGGTCCAAGGACCACTCCATGATGACCACCTACCGCAGCCGGATGGGCGTCCCGTACCTGACGTACCACTCGACCAACACCTACCGGAAGTCGGTGGCGAGCATCATCGCGTCCTACCCCGGGGCGATCTACTACGCCTACCGCACCTGATGCGGCGCGGGCCGTGCCCGCCCCGCCCGGCCTCCGGGTGGGCGGGCACGGCCCGCAATTCACTGTTCGCAGTCCGAAACGGCCCTTGCGGAGAACCCCTCCGTTCTTGGACGATCAAGCGATGAAACTGCTGCGTGTGGGGCCCGCGGGGGCGGAACGCCCGGCGTTGCTGGACGAGGACGGAACCCTTCGCGACCTGTCGGCGCTGGTGACCGACATCGACGGTGCGCTGCTCGGCGACGCGCCCGCGCTGTCGCGTATCCGCGCCGCCGTCGGCGCCCGCATCCTGCCCGCCCTCGACCCGGCCGGCCTGCGCACCGGCCCGCCCCTCGCCCGGATCGGCAAGATCGTGGGCGTCGGCCTGAACTACCGCCGCCTGGCCGCCGAGACCCGCTCCGTCGTCCCCGCCGAGCCCGTCCTCTTCCTCAAGGCGGCGGACACGGTCACCGGCCCCGACGACCCGGTCCTGCTGCCGCCCGGCAGCGAGAAGACCGACTGGGAGATCGAACTCGGCGTCGTCATCGCCCACCGCGCGCGCCGCCTGGAGACGGACGAGGACGCGCTGGCGGCCGTCGGCGGCTACGTCCTCGCCCACGACGTCTCCGAACGCGAGTTCCAGTTCACCCGCGGCGGCGCGTGGGTCAAGGGCAAGAACTACGAGACGTTCACCCCGCTGGGCCCCTGGCTCGTCACCCCCGACG
Organism: Streptomyces sp. KLMMK; assembly: GCF_036961605.1. Classification (NCBI taxonomy): domain Bacteria; kingdom Bacillati; phylum Actinomycetota; class Actinomycetes; order Kitasatosporales; family Streptomycetaceae; genus Streptomyces; species Streptomyces sp. KLMMK. The sequence goes on along the minus strand of NZ_JBAMDC010000063.1, from coordinate 17,247 downwards.
AGCTCCGCGACCCGCAGGACCTGCGGCTGCGCCTGTGGGTCAACGGCGACCTCAAACAGGACGACAGCACGGCCGACCAGATCTTCCCGGTGGCGGAGGTCATCCGGTACGTCAGCGCGTTCATGACCCTGTATCCGGGTGACGTCATCCTCACCGGCACCCCGGCGGGTGTGGCCATGAGCCGCCCCGACCCCAAGCCGTACCTGAGGGCAGGGGACGTGGTCGAGCTGGAGGGAACGGGGCTGGGACGGCAGCGGCAGGAACTCAAGGACGCGTAGCGTCCGGCCCTCGGCGTGTACGGCACGGTTTTGCCCCCGACGTGCGGCATATTTTCCGATATGCGCAGAACGCGGAGAACCAACCCCACGGTGGTCGCTGCGCTCGCCGTGGTGGCGAGCGTGGTGCTGGTGTGCGCGTTCACCTTCCCGGCGCAGAGGGGGGCGCCGGCGCCCCCGCCCGGGCCCCGGGAGCACCACGTCGCACCCGACGGCCGCGAACTGGCCGGCGAAGGCCGGCCCACGGGCGCCGACACGCTGGTCGTCGGCGCGGGGATGGTCGCCGTCGGCGCCGTCCTGGGCCTCTGCGGCCTGGTGTGCCACCGGCCCCGTCACGAGACCGGTTGAAAAGCGCCCTCGCTGCGACCGCGGCGTATGGAGTGCACGAAGGTCGCCCAGGCGTGCGGTGACAGGGTCAGCGCGCCGCGGGGGCGGTCTTTGCTGTCGCCTATGGCGACCAATTCGTCCGGGGTGTGTTGCATCTCGATGCAATTCGGGCCTGTGTCCCCGCTGTGGGAGGACTTGCGCCATGCGTCTTCGGGCAGGTCGTGACGTATCACGAGGGATTCCTTCACTCATGCTCAAGTCCGCGTGCGATCGACGCGATCAGCTCAATGGACGACTCTGGCGGCAGCGCTGAGGACCGCAGCCGATCCAGAGCGTGGCGGTACTTGGCCACGGTTTCATCGTCCTCCATGCACAGAGCTCCGTCGAGGTGTTCCACCTGCACGACGTCGAGGTCCAGTGGATCCGGGTAGGAGTAGAGGGCGAAGGATCCGCCGGAGTCGGTGAACGACATCTGTGTGAAGGGGATGACCTGGATCGTGATGTCGGGCGATCGGCCCACGTCCGTCAGATGACGCAGCTGTTCAGCCAGTACCGCGCGTCCGCCGAACTGCTGGTGGAGCACGCCTTCCGCCATGATGGCCGTGTATTGCGGTGGATTTCCGCGCAGAAAGATGCTCTGCCGGCTCATCCGGAAGTCGACGAAGAAGTCGAGCTGTTCCTCGGTCAGTGTTGTCGAGGCGCCGGAGATCAGAGCCGTCGCATAGGCCTGGGTCTGCAGAAGTCCCGGTACGACCTGTGATTGGAATGCCGAGATCCGTGCTGCTTCGGATTCCAGGTCCAAGCGCTCCTTGAAGCCGTCCATGAGCTTCCCGCTGTGGCGGCGCCACCAAGTGCGCTTGCTGCCCTCCGAAGCGAGCGCGATGAGCCAATCCTGCAGGTTCTCGTCGCTCACGCCATAAAGGCCGAGGAGGACGTCGAGCTCAAGCCGCGTGACGCGATGCTGCCCCGTCTCCTGCCGGCTGATCTTCGTCCTGTCGCCGTGGATCGCCTTGGCCGCCTCCTCGGGCGAGACGTCTGCGGCTTCTCGCAGCGCTCTTAGTTCGGCGCCCAGTTTGCGACGGCGGGCCGTGCGACGTACTGGATGTTTCATGCTTCCTCCCCTGGCGGCGCCCGTTCAGTGTGCTGCACGAGATCGGAGGCCTCGCTTGGCTTCCACGAGCGTCACCCACACGAATGAACTATGCACTGTGCAAGGCGATTTGTTGCGAGCAAGCCCTGAGCAGGGCCATCGTGGAGGCGGCGGCTACGGCGGGTAGTCGTGGTGCGGGGGGAAGGTGCGGGAGCGATGACGTACAGGAACGGCGCGTTCGTGGTGGATACCCGGGAGGGGCGGATGGCCCAGGTCATCGGCAGCGAAGGCCACCGCGTGCAGGTGCGGCAGCCCGGCGGGGGCCTGGAATGGGAAGTCCCCTTCCCCTACCTGCGGTTGGCGACCAGCGCGGAGCGAGCTGCGGTGCGCGCGAACCCGGAATCCATCGCCCGGCCGACGATCGCCGACTGCCCCGAGTGCCCGGCGCTCAAGGCGACCTGGTGGGAGGCGACGATCGAAGGGGACCCCTTCAAGGCGGGCGACGCCCTGGTCGCCGTACGGCGGCACTGGACCCGGCGTGCGGCCCGTCCGGTGACAGCGAATCGAGCGCCCCGGCGACATCGGCATCCGCATCCACCAGTTCGTCAGCGGCATCGGAGGAAGGGCGCGGTCTGGACGGGACGTCGGCCAAGCTCTACGTGGGGACGATCCGCAAGCACTACCCCGACCTGGACCACATCGAGGACGACGTGCTCGTCACTCATGGCAACGCGCTCTGCCGAGCCCGCGGGCAGGACTTCGTCGACCAGGCCAAGAAGACCAAGCAGGAACTCGAGCTCGACGGAAAGCAGGCTTCGGCGATCCTCGGCACCGCGCACGGGTTCTGCAGTAGGAACGCGTTCAGGTGACGGCTGAGATCTGAACCGGCCGGAAACGGTCTGCCGCATGCGAATCCGCGCCGCCCGGGCTTGCCCAGGCGGCGCGGTCGTGTGCCGGGTTCCCGGCGGCGGTGACGTAAGGGGCCGGCCCGTGAAGGCGGGCCTCAGCAGCAGTTGGGCCAGTCCCAAGTCCACCAGTTCGCCCCGAGCTCGGGGCGGATCTTGGCCACGGTGGCGCCGTTGCTGTTGCGGAGGTGGATGATCGTCCGGAATTGGCCCGAATGCTGCTGATCCGTCACGTTGATGTTGCTCGCGGCGCGGGCGGAACCGAGGGGATCGGGCTTACCCATGGACACCCATTCGGTCCACTGCTTGTTGATGGTCCAGCGCGTCCACACCGCATAGTCGAGGCCGACCAGGAACTGCTCCTTCTCGCCGTTCGGAAGAGCATGGTCCTTTACGTCGTAGTCACATATGTACTTGCCCCCGCCCCCCGCGGTGCAGGTGTCGGCTGCCTGAGCCGGTGCGCCGGCCACGGCGAGCCCTGCCAGGGTGGCGGTCGCGACCACGGCGGCCTTGATTTTCTTCAAGTTGAGCATCCTGTTCTTTCGACGTGACCCGTGCCAGTCAGGGATCCGGCCCCGACTGCGACGGGCCGTCAACCTACTGCGGCCGGCTAACGAAGCACTGACGTCTCCCTGGCGTCCCACTGATGCTCATGGACTGGCGCCCGGTGCGACGGTCTCGGGGCGGGGAGCTACGCCTTCGGCAGGCTCAGCGGTTCGCGGGCGCGCCACTGGGCGATGGCCGGCTCCAGCATCGCGGCCAGGTCCGGCTTGACGGACGCGAAGGCCAGCGCTCCGACGATCTGCAGGTAGCGCGCGCCCTCCATGACGTCCAGCAGGGCGCGGTCCACGCGCGTGCCGCTCACGCGCTCGTACTCCTCGATCCCCAGCGGGCCGACGAGGGTGAGGTCCCACTCGACGGGGCCGCGGGTGACGTCCTCGAAGTCGCTGAAGAGGTGGCCGCCGGCGGTGCGCAGGAGGTTGTACGCGGGGGAGTCGCCGTGGAGGGTCTGCAGGCGCGCGCCGGGGAATCGGGCGGGCAGGTCCTGGAGGAGGGTCTCCAGGACCGCGTACTCCGCCCGGGCCCGGTCGAGTTCGGCCGGGGTCAGCAGCGGGTGCGGGGTCTCGGCGAGCGCGGCCAGGGTGCGGCCGACCGCGGGGACGACGGGGGAGAGGACCGGCAGGTCGTCGCCGGGGTACTCGGCGAGCAGCGCGTGCAGTTCCGCCGCCAGGCCCGTCTGCTCCACGAAGCGCTTCTGCATGGCCTCGGGGTCCGTCACGGCGGACAGCGGGTCCGTCTCGTCGACGAACTCCCAGAACGTCAGCGACCGTCCGTCGATCTCGACGGGCTCGCGGGGGACGAGGGGGCTCGGCCCGACGACGGGCGCGCCCCGGTCCGCGAGCCAGCCCGCCACGGCGAGCTCGCGGCGCTGCTTGGCGGCCTGCTCCTCGACGGGCCCGGCGGCCAGGGAGGGGACGCGGACCACGACGGGGTGCGGGGCCAGGTGCACCAGCACGTTGAAGACGTTGTGCAGCACGCGCGGCTCGTCCGGCTGCAGTCCGAGGCCGCGGCCCGCCCTCGTGGCCAGGCCGACCGCCTGCTCGGCGCGTTCGGCGGCGGTGAGGGCGGAGGAAGGGGTGTCAGCAGTAGGCATATGGGCGATCCTGCCCCGGCGGAAAGGCCGTTGTCGACGGGATTTCGCCGGGTGCGACGCCGCCTTGCCGCACCCCTTCGCGCCCTATTCCGCCAGGAAGCGTTCCAGGCCCTCCACCACCATCGCGTGGTCCTCCGCCTGCGGCAGGCCCGAGACGGCGACCGCGCCGACCACGCCCGTACCCCGCAGCCGCAGCGGGAAGGCGCCCCCGTGCGCCGCGTAGCGGTCGGGGTCGAGGCGGGAGGCCTCCTCGAAGGTGCGGCCCTTGGCGCGGAAGCGGGCTCCGACCAGGAAGGACGACTCCCCGTACCGTTCCGTCACCCGGCACTTGCGGGCGATCCACGCGTCGTTGTCCGCGGACGTGCCGGGGAGCGCGCAGTGGAAGAGCTGCTGGGCGCCGCGCCGGATGCCGATCGTGACCGCCGCGCCGCGCTCCCGCGCCAGGTCCACCAGGATGGTGCCGAGGCGCCACGCGTCGTCGTTGCCGAAGCGGCCGAGGACCAGGCGCCGTTCGTCCTCCTCCAGACGGCCGATGTCCGCAGCGGTCACCGGGCCTCCCCGATCCGTACCGTGCGGCCCTCGTCCGCCGACACCCGCGCCGCTTCCAGGACCCGCAGCGTGGCCGCCGCTTCCCGCGCCGTCACCGGCGGCTCGCCGCCCGTGCGCAGGGCGGTCTCGATCGCCGCGTAGTAGGCGGGGTAGTCGCCGGGCAGGGTGGGGACGGGGTCGCCGCCGCCCGTCTGCGGGGACTCGCCCGCGCCGAGGCGGCCCCAGAGGGACTCGGGCTCGGTGCCCCAGCCGGCCGGCACGGAGCCGGGGCGCAGGCCTTCCCGCAGCGCCGCCTCCTGCGGGTCGAGGCCGTACTTCACATAGCCGGCCGCGCTGCCCAGCACCCGGAAGCGCGGGCCGAGCTGGGCCGTGGTGGCGCTGACCCACAGGTGGGAGCGGACGCCGCTCGTGTGCGTCACGGCGATGAACGTGTCGTCGTCGGCCTCGGCGCCGGGGCGGCGGACGTCGACCTCGGCGTAGACGGAGGCGGCGGGGCCGAAGAGGGTGAGGGCCTGGTCCACGACGTGGCTGCCCAGGTCGTAGAGGAGGCCGCCGATCTCCGCGGGGTCGCCGGACTCGCGCCAGCCGCCCTTCGGCCGCGGCCGCCAGCGCTCGAAGCGGGACTCGAAGCGCAGGACGCCGCCGAGGGCGCCGTCGGCCAGGAGCCGCTGCACGGTGCGGAAGTCGTTGTCCCAGCGGCGGTTCTGGAAGGCGCTGAGCAGCAGGCCGCGCTCCTCGGCGAGGTCCGCGAGGGCTTCCGCCTCGGCGGCGGTCGCGGCGAGCGGCTTGTCGACCACGACCGGGAGGCCGGCTTCGAGGGCGGTGCGGGCCAGCGGCACGTGGGTGCGGTTGGGGGAGGCGATGACGACGAGGTCGAGCTCTCCGGCGCGCTCGAAGAGCGCCTCGCTGCCGGCGACCGTCCGCACGCCGGGGTGCTCGGCGGCGGCCTGGCGCTGCCGGTCGGGGTTGCCGGTGACGACCGTGTCGAGGACGAGGCCGTCCGTGGTGGCGATGAGCGGGGCGTGGAAGACGGAGCCCGCGAGGCCGTAGCCGATCAGGCCCACCCGGAGGCTCCCGTGCGGGCCTCCGCCGTCGCCGTTCATGCCGTCCGTGCCGTTCGCGCCATTCATGCTCCCTACTTTGGCAACGCTGTTGCGAAACCGCAAGCGGCAGGGACAATGGAGCGGTGAACCGCACGCTCGCCCCCGGCGCCAACCTCACCGCCCTTCGTGACCACAACGCCGCCCTCGTCCTCGGACTGCTGCGCGACGCCGGGCCGGACGGCGCGAGCCGCGCCGAGCTGGCGGACCGCACGGGCCTCACCCCGCAGGCGGTCAGCAAGATCACGGGGCGGCTGCGGGTCGCGGGCCTGGCCGCCGAGGCGGGCCGCCGGGCGTCCACGGGCGGCAAGCCCGCCACGGCCCTGCGCCTGATGCCGGAGGCGGCGCACGCGATCGGCGTGCACCTCGAACGCGACGCCCTGACGGTCACCCTCGTCGACCTGGCCGGGGCCGAGGCCGCGACCCGCACCTCCCCCCTCGACCTCGGGGCGGACGCGGAGGCGGTCCTGGACGCGGTCGTAGCGGAGGTCGCGCGCGTGCGGGCCGGGGCCGGCGGCTCCCTCCTCGGCGTCCTCGGCGCCGGGGTCGCCCTTCCCGGGCCCCTCGACCACCGCACCGGCGTCCTGCGGCGCGTCACCGGCCTGCCCCGGTGGGACGGGTTCCCGCTGCGGGACGCGCTGGCCGAGCGGCTCGGGATGCCCGTCGTGGTCGACAAGGACACCAACGCCGCCGCGCTCGGCCTCGTGCTCCGCGGCTGCGTCGGGGCGGCGGGCTCCTTCGCCTACCTGCACCTCGGCACCGGCCTGGGCGCCGGCCTCGTGCTGGGCGGCGAGGTGCACCGGGGCGCGCGGACCGGCGCGGGCGAGTTCGGCCACCAGGTGCTCCGGCTGGACGGGCCGCCGTGCCGCTGCGGCAACCGCGGCTGCATCGAGGTGCTGTGCCTGGACGCGGTCGCCCGGGGCGACACCGCGGAGGCGGCCCGGCTGCTCGGCACCGGCGCCGCCAACCTCGTACGGCTGCTGGACATCGACCTCGTGCTGCTCGGGGGCGGCGTGCTGCTGAGGGACTCCGGCGCCTACGCGGCCGGGGTGCGGGCGGTGCTCGGCGGTGCGCCGCCGGTGGCCGTCGTCCCGGCCCGGGAGCGCACCGTCGTGGAAGGCGCCGCGGAGCTCGTCCTGGCGTCGCTGTTCGGCCGGGGAGGGCGGGACCGTCACCGGGCCCTGGAAGAGGCCGGCCTCGCCGTCCCCTCCGCCCTCACGGCCCCGTCCCCAGGAACCGCTCGACCTTGAGCGAGGCGAAGCCGCCGTCCGGCGCCTTCCCCAGCTCCGACGCGTCGTCGCCCTCCTCGATCCTCGTGCTCGTGCCCGTCTGGCCGGGTCCGCTGTAGAGGGTGACCACCCACCGCGGCCGCGGTCCCTTGCCCGGCCTGCCGCGCCGCTGCGGCACCAGCACGGACCGGACGGGCCCGGCGTGCTCGTACGTGCCGGGGCCGAACTCCTGCCACCGGCCCCGGAAATGGGGTGCCGAGAAGAGCGCGGGCAGGTCCTTGCCGGGGTAGTGCCCCAGGAAGGGCTCCAGCAGATCGCCGACCAGGGGCAGGCCGGCCAGGGTCTTGAGGGGGTTCCTCCGGTATGTCTCGGCGTCGTTCCCGCTCCGTGGGGCCGGCGTCCCCCGGCCGCCTCGCTCCTCCGTCACCGTTACTCCGCCACCTCCGTGCGGGCCACCCACTCGTAGACCGGCAGCCGGCCCTCGGCCGTGTCCCACTGCCGCGACGTGGCCCTGAAATGTTCGTAACCGCCCCGGAAGGGCACCTTCACTTCCTCGCCCGGCGCCGCGGTCGGGACGATGTGCTCCGGGAGGCCTTCCGGCCCGCCCTGGAGGACGCATTTGTCAGCAGTGGCCATGTCCCGATCCTGACCGCGCGGCGCCCGCACGGCACGGCCCGGCGCACCGGCGCCACTCGGATGACACGAAAATAGGCTCATCGGGCGGTATGTGACGGCTGGTCGGGGGTACGTGGCCGCGCCGGGCCGGGGACCGCCGCCGGGCGGTGGGAGGTTCGGGACAGCAACAGGACCCCACGACCCGTCAACCGGGCCCACGGCACGACCCCGTCGGGCCGGCCCCACGACCCCCACCGCAAAGGTCCCGCGATGCCCAAGCCCCGTGTGCTCGTCCTCGGCGCCACCGCGCTCGCGATCTTCTCCACGGCCGCACCCGCCCCCGCCTCCCCGGCGGGCGGGACCGCCGCCCGATCCCACTGCGCCTCGCCCGGTACGCCGGACTTCCCCATCGCCGCCCGGCTGAGCGGCGGCCCGCGGACGTACGAGCGCGGCGCCCCGCCCCGCTCCTGGCGGCTGGAACTGCGCAACGGCTCCGGCACCGAGTGCCGGGCCGTGCACCCCGTCGCGGTCCTCGCCGACCGCGGCCGCGCGCTCGCCCCGGGCGACATCCGCCTCGACTTCTACGACCCGGGGGCGGCGCGCTGGCGCCCCGTGCGGTTCGAACGGACCGACGAAGCGGAGAACGTCGGCGTCTTCGACGGCGCCGAGGACCCCGGCCGCGCCGGCCGTGCCCACCGCGCCGCCCGGGTCCCCGCGTTCCCCGGCTTCTCCGTCCCCGCGCACGGGAGCGTGCCCGTCCGCGTACGCCTCGGCTTCACCAGGAGCGCCCCCGAAGGCCCCGTGACGGCCAACGTCACCGCCGTGCAGCGGCGCGGCGACGACGGCGACTGGGTGGGGGAGTCCAACGACTACACGTTCGGCATCGGCAAGGCCCCCGGCCGCGCCGCCCCAGGCAAGAAGCGGGGAGCCGACGACGGCGAACAGCCGATCCTCGCCGACACGGGCTCCCAGCGCCCCCTGCTCGCCATCGCCGCGGCAGCCGGCGCCCTCCTCCTCGCCGGGGCGTCCCTCGTCGTCGGCGCCCGCCGCTCGGGGCGCTGAGCACCGGGGGAAACCCCGGTGGAGAAGGACGCCGGCGGGAGCTGATTACGCTGGAGGGCAGGCCGCGGCACGAAGAGGTGCGACCCGGCGTCCCCCAGGCCCGCGAGCGGGCGCGTACGGCAGGAGTACCGCATGGCAGAGCGCAAGCCGATCGAGTCCTGGCTCACCGACATGGACGGCGTGCTGGTCCACGAGGGCATCCCGATCCCCGGGGCCGACGCCTTCGTCAAGAAGCTCAGAGAGTCCGGCAAGCCCTTCCTCGTCCTGACCAACAACTCCATCTACACCCCCCGTGACCTGCACGCCCGCCTCGCCCGCATCGGGCTGGACGTGCCGGTGGAGAACATCTGGACGTCCGCGCTGGCCACCGCCCAGTTCCTGGACGACCAGCGGCCGGGCGGCACCGCCTACGTCATCGGCGAGGCGGGCCTGACCACCGCCCTGCACGACATCGGCTACGTCCTCACCGACGCCGAGCCCGACTACGTCGTCCTGGGCGAGACCCGGACCTACTCCTTCGAGGCGCTCACCAAGGCCATCCGGCTGATCAACGCCGGTGCGCGCTTCATCGCCACCAACCCCGACGAGACCGGGCCCTCCGCGGAGGGCGCCCTGCCCGCCACCGGCTCCGTGGCCGCGCTGATCACCAAGGCGACGGGCCGCGAGCCGTACTTCGTCGGCAAGCCCAACCCCCTGATGATGCGGGCCGGGCTCAACGCCATCGGCGCCCACTCCGAGGGCAGCGCCATGATCGGCGACCGGATGGACACCGACATCCTGGCCGGCCTGGAGGCGGGGATGCGGACGTACCTCGTGCTGACCGGGCTGACCCGGCCCGAGGAGGTCGACCGCTACCCCTTCCGGCCCTCCCGCGTCGTCGACTCCATCGCGGACCTGGCCGACCTCATCTGACGTCCCCGGCCCGCAGGGCCCGGTCCTCGGCCCCTGATCCGAACGGGCCCCGCCGCCCTCATCTGAACGGGCCCCGTCCGGCACCGAACGGAGCAACTCGCCCACGGAGCGGATGCGCCCGCAGGGAAGAGCGGGTGAACCTCTGAACACCAGGAGGTTCACCATGGACTCTGTCCGTCTCGCCCTGTGCGGTGCTCTCGCGGCCGTCGCCGTCTGCGTGCCCGCCGCGCACGCCAACGACGAGCCCGCCACCATGTCCGGAACGATCGAACTCACCCCCGTCAGCAGCCACCCGGGGGGCCAGGTGCAGCTGCGCGTGGCCGGCTGCGCGGGCAACAGGGCCACCGCCGCCTCCGAGGCCTTCGTGACCGACGCCAAGCTCGCCAAGGACTCGGCCGGGCTCTTCGCCGAGGCCACGGTCCGCTCGACCGTGGACCCCGGCGTCTACCCGGTCAGGGTCAACTGCGACGGCTACGACGCGGTGGCCGAGGGCAAGCTGACGGTCGTCCCCCACGGCAAGCCCCTGCCGCCCTCGCACGCCCACGAACAGGTGCTGCTGCCCTCCCAGGCCCCGGAGACGCAGCCCTCCGCGCAGCGCGCGGTGCCGGAGCGGCCGTCCGTCCACCCGCAGGAGCAGCAGAAGCCGCCGGAACAGCCGGCGCCCGTGGCGCCCGTCCCCGCGGGCGGGGGCGGCACCGCGGCGGAGGGCGCCCCCGGCACCCCCGGCCTTGTCCTCGCGGCCGTCACCGCGCTGATCGCCACGGGCCTGATCTGGCAGCGGCGCCGTACCGAGTCGTCCCGGCAGCAGTGAGGGAAGGCGATCCCGGGCCATGTCCGAAGCGCACGCCGGCGGCCGCGGCCGGCTCCTGACGGGGGCGGTGTGGTCCGTACTGCTGCTCGCCCTGTGGCTGTGGGGGCGGGAGATCACCGACGGGCCGGGGTCGTCCGCCACCCCCACGGCCGGGGACGTCGCCGCGGCGGGCCGGCCGCTCGCCGAACCGCTGCCCCCCGCCCACGCACCCCTGCCTCCGGCCCGCCCCCGTGCCCTGGCCATCGAGACCCTGGATGTGAACGCCCCCGTCGAGGAGAGGGGGCTGGACCGGACGGGCGCCGTCGACCCGCCCCCGTACGCGCGGGCCGGGGCCGTCGGCTGGTACCGCGGCGGGCCCGCGCCCGGCGCGCCCGGCGCCGCCGTGCTCGTCGGCCACGTCGACACCGACAACGCGCCCGCCGTCTTCTACGACCTCGGCAGCCTCAGGCCCGGCGACACCGTCGCCGTCCGCCGCGCGGACGGCACCACCGCCGAATTCACCGTCGAGGACGTCTCCGTCTTCACCAAGGACCGCTTCGACGCCGCCAAGGCCTACGGCGCGCGCGACACCAAGCGCGCGGAGCTGCGCCTGATCACCTGCGGCGGCGACTACGACCGCGACCGCCGCTCGTACAGCGCGAACGTCGTCGTCTCCGCCTATCTGACCGGAACCGGACGGAATTGAGCGTATGGGTGCTCCAACCGGGCGAATTGACTGCCCGTCATCGGCGGATCACTCACGGCCCTGCGGTGGTTTGTGCCAGCATTGCAGGGACCGGTCATGTCCCGTGGGGGCGTGGGGCCACCCCTACAGGAATGCACCCGAGGGGGAATCGATGTACGGCAGTCACTCCGGCCGCGCCCGCGCGTCGCTCACCACCGCCGGGGCCGCCGTGGGGGCGCTGCTGCTCCTCTCCGGCTGCTCCTCGTCGTCTCCCGAACCCCCCGCGGAAGCGGCGCCCGTGCAGGCGCCGGCCCAGCAGCCCAAGGCGAAGGACCCGTTCTGGGTCAACCCCGAGTCCACCGCGGCCAAGCGGGCGGCCGAGCTCCGCAAGGGCGGCCGGAGCGGCCAGGCCGACCTCCTCTCCAGGATCGCGGCCCAGCCCGTCGCCGAGTGGATCGGGCCCGACGACCCGGAGGGGCAGGCCCGGGGCTTCACCGAAGCCGCGGCCAAGGCCGACCGGACCGCCGTCCTCGTGCTCTACAACATCCCCCACCGTGACTGCGGCCAGTACTCCCAGGGCGGCGCCTCCGACGGCGACGCCTACCGGGGCTGGCTGGACGGCGCCGTCCGGGGCATCGGCGACCGCGGCGCGACGGTCATCCTGGAGCCCGACGCCCTGCCCCACATCTCGGACGGCTGCACCCCCCGCGAGCACCACGAGGAGCGCTTCGCGCTGCTCAAGGAGGCCGTCGGCCGCCTCAAGGCGCTCCCGCACACCAAGGTCTACCTCGACGCGGGCAACCCCAGCTGGGTCACTCCGGCCGACCGGATGGAGGAGCCGCTGCTCCGCGCCGGCATCGACCGCGCCGACGGCTTCGCGCTCAACGTCTCCAACTTCCAGACCACCAAGGCCAACAAGGACTACGGCCACCGGCTGTCCCAGCTCCTGGGCGGCAAGCACTTCGTCATCGACACCAGCCGCAACGGCAACGGCCCGCTGCGCGCCGCCGACCACGAGAAGGCCTGGTGCAACCCCCGCGGCCGCGCCCTCGGCGAACCCCCCACCACGCGCACCGGCGACTCCAGGGTGGACGCGTACCTGTGGGTCAAGCGGCCCGGAGAGTCGGACGGCACGTGCAAGGGCGGCCCGGACGCGGGCCAGTGGTGGGAGACCTACGCGCTGGACCTGGCGCGCAACGCCCGCTGATCCGGGCGCCGGCGCCACGGCCTCACGAGTCCGCCACGGGCACCTTCACCCACACCGCCGGTGAGGGCGTCCCCTTGCCGTCGACGACATGGAGCATGTACCACCCGGGCGGGACGAGCGAGGCGTCCTTCGGCAGGGTGACCGTGATCCCGTCCGCCGTCCTGGTGAACTCCAGCGCGATCGAGCGCTGCTCCACATTGGTGACGTGCGTGAACGACCCCGGCCTGATCAGCCGTGCCTTGGCGATGTCGCGCGGGCGGTCCGTGCGGTAGGTGGCCGTGCCGCCCAGCTCCACCGTCCTCGGCTCGGCGTCCTTCAGCGCCGGGCGGTCCTTCCGGTAGAGGTAGGGCGGGGTGTAGAGGTCGATCTGCTGCTGGAAGACGGCCGGCTTGGTATTGGCCTTGTCGCCGAAGAGCGAGTCGGAGCCGAAGGTCATCACGCGGCCGTCGGGCAGCAGCAGGGCGCCGGAGTGGTAGTTGCGGCCCACCAGGGGGTCGGCAACGGCGCGCCTGCTGTTGGCCGCCGGGTCGTAGATCTCGGCCATCAGGATGTTGGAGTCGCTGCGGCCGCGGTAGTCGCCCGAACCGTTGGTGGTCAGCACCGTGTCGTCCGGGAGGATGACGCTGCTGGGATAGCGGGCCTCGGCGTAGAGCTCGGGGCCGTCGCGGAAGCGCGGGCTGGGGTCGTGCAGGTCGACGATGCGGGTCCTGGCCGTGGACTTCTTGTCCTCGCCGACCCCGCCGCCGCCGAGCACCATGTACCGCTGGTCCTGGGCGGGGGGCAGCAGCACGGACATCGAGGTCTCCAGGGTGTCCGGATCGCTCATGCCGGGGACCTCGGTGAAGTCGTTGCTCGTCAGGTCCCACAGGCCCGGCACGCGGCCCTTGTCCGCCGGGCCGTACCCGGCGTTCGAACCGGTGTAGAAGATGCGGCCCTTGTCGGTGAGGAAGAGGGCGGGGTACGTCGGGAAGAAGCGCTCCTTGGGGAGGTAGGTCCACTTCTTGGTCTTCGGGTCGTAGATCTCGTTCTTGCCGGGGACGACCTGGCCGATCTCGTCGAGGCCGGAGACGGACAGGACCCGGCCGTCCTGGAGGGTGGTCAGCGTCGGATACCAGCGGGCCTCGTTCATCGGGTCGACCGTGACGTAGCGCTCGGCCTCGGGGTCGAACTCCAGGGTGTCCTTGATGCCCTGGAAGTCCTTCTTGTCGAAGGAGAGCTTGTTGGCGATCCCGTAGACGTTCTGGGCGTCCTTGCCGGTGAGGCCCTCGACCCGGTAGTTGTCGGTCAGGCCCGTCTCGTACTGGTGGCCCTTGTGCAGCGCTTCCACGTAGACGCGGGCGGTGGAGACCGTGACGGTGACCTTGCGGGTCTGCTTGTCCTGTTCCTTCTTGGCGCGGGGGACGAGGACCGTGTCCTTCGCCTCGAAGGTCTTGCTGTTCTTGCGGCCGGTGAAGCGCGTGCCCGCGGGCAGCGTCATCGGCTTGTCCGGGTCCTCGTTGTGGACGACCATCAGCCCGCCGGCCTTGTCGACGTCGCCCTCCAGCTTCTCGTAGCGCTGGGTGCCGCCGGCCACCAGCAGGCGGCCGTCGGGCAATTGGGTGTGGCCGGCGCAGAAGAGGTCCTTCGGGGTCGGGATGTCCTTGAAGGTGTTGTGCGCCGGGTCCCACAGGACCGTGCGGAAGGACTTCGCCCGGAAATTGGCGGCGTTGTTGCCCGAGCCGGCGACGAGGAGCACCTTCCCGGTGTGCAGCAGCGCCGCGTGGATCGTATTGATCCGGTACCGCTCGGGGACGTCGACCACGTCCCAGTGGCCGTTCTTCGCCTTGTACTCCGGCTGATTGATCTTGTAGTCGTGGTACTGGTGGGAGGCGTAGCCCCAGATGGCCGGCCCGTTCATGCCCGCCAGGGCGAGCACCACCGCCGACCCGACCGCGAAGCGGCGGGTGCGGCGGCTGACACGGTAGTGCCGGAAGTTCATCGGGAGGCCTCCACGGCTCTCTTGGCGCGATACGTGGTCCACCACCACGCGACGATCGGGGCGACGGTGATCGCGAGGGCCAGCGACGCCCAGGTGCGCATCGCGACATGGGTGTGGCCGAGCCAGAAGGAGGCCACCAGCGAGCCGCCGAAGACCAGCAGGAAGAACAGATGGATGCGGAACGTCCCGAAGAGGGTGTCGGGGCTCGCCGAATCCCCCTTGGGCGTGACCACGAAGCCGCTCTTGCGGCGCAGCACGGCATCCGTCAGCGAGCGGGCGTAGACCGGTGCGGAGAGCGCGGACATCACCATGCCGGCCAGCCCGCCCGAGCCTTCGGGCTCATGCGGCGAGACATTGTGCCGGCGGTTCCAGATGTAGAGCCCGATCTGCAGTGCGGCCGCATCGCTGTAGAGCATCATCCAGACCTCGGAATTGATCTGGATTCCGGAGGCGCCGAGCCCGAGGAACAGGGCGCAGCTGAGGGCGCCGAGCATCCAGTTGAGTGCGGTCATCGGATAATAGATGACCATCAGGGTGTAATTGAGGAATTTCCCCGGGGAGAGGCTCCAGGGGCCTTTCCAGTACTGCTTGATGATGGTCTCGTACGTGCCCCGGGACCAGCGCAGCTGCTGGGTGAAGAAATCCGTCCAGGCATTGGGGCCCTCGCCGACCGCGAGGACGTCCGGGGTGTAGACCGAGCGCCACTTCCGGCCGGTCGCGGGATTGCGGTGACGGTGCAGCTCGAAGCCGGTGGCCATGTCCTCGGTGATCGAGTCGTAGAGGCCGCCGATTCCCTTCAGGGCGCTGATCCGGACGGCATTGTTGGTGCCGACGAACATAGGTGCGCCGTAGCGGTTTCCGGCGCGTTGGATCAGGGCGTGGAAAAGGAACTGCTGGCTTTCTGCGGCCTTGGTCACGGCCGCATCGTAGTTCCCGTAGACCTGAGGACCAACGACAAACGCGATATCGGGGTCGCGGAAGTATCCGAGCATGCGTTCCAGGAAGTTGGGCAGCGGGACGTGATCGGTGTCGACCGAGGCGAAGAAGTCGTAGGCATCGCCGTGGGCGTCGAGCCAGGAGTTGTAGTTCCCGTGCTTCGTCCTGGCGCGGAACGAGCCCTTCGGCTGATTCCACTTCTCGATGCCCTTGCGGGAGAAGTGGCGCACGCCGAGCCGCCGGCAGACGGCCTTCACGGCGGGGTCGTCGCCCTCGTCGAGCAGCCAGACGTCGAGCGGGCCGCGGTGGCGCAGCCGGACCGCCGCCTCCAGGGTCCGGGTGACCATCTCGAGCGGCTCCTTGCCGGGCACGAACGAGGTGAGGAAGGCGACCTTGGTGCCGGTCTCGGGCACGACCGGGACGGGGTCGCGGGCGACGAGGGTGGCGTGGGCATTGGAGGCGACGTTCATCGTGCGGAAGAGCTCGATGAGCCCGATGGAGACCAGCATCACCGCATCCAGCACCCGCATCAGGGGCGTGGCATGGTCGCGCTGCGTCCAGTGCGCCGGCTGCATCAGCCACATCAGCAGGCCCAGCGACACGACGGGCGCGGCGCCGAGGAGGGCCGCGCCGAGGACGCGGTGCGTCTCCTCGGCGAGCAGGCTGCGGTAGCGCACCCGGTAGGGACGGTCCGGGTCGGGCTGGGTGAGCGGGCCGGCCAGCCGGCTGTAGTGCTCGTAGTCGAAGCGGGGCCGGGCTCTCGGCGGCCGCGAGGGAAGCGCCCGGTTATGCCCCGGTTGCTGGGGAATCGTTCCCTGGGTGACGGGTGTACGGGGCCCGGCCGCCGCCGTCGGGTCGTGGAGCTGCCGCCGGGCGCCGGCAGGAGTGGACGTCATCTGTCATTGCCCCCCGCACGCATGCTGACTGCGTGTGTCAGATCGCGGGTCTCATCCGGCCCCCCACGGCCGCACGGACCCCAAGAGCACCGGCCCCCCCGGCGCAGCCCAACTCAACTCGATAGTCACTCAGTGATGTTGGGTCATCGCTGTCCGTTCAGGATCTCGGACGCCCGGGCATGATCGCAAGGGTGAAACAAGGTGTTTACCGGGCAAAGTGGTGCGACCTGCCGTGATGGGCCATGCCATTGACCGGAAAATGACTCAAGGCTCCTCACCGGTGGTGAGGAGCCTTGAGACTCGCGTGCGCCGCCAGGGACTCGAACCCCGGACCCGCTGATTAAGAGTCAGCTGCTCTAACCAACTGAGCTAGCGGCGCCTGCTGACAGAGAAAACTCTACCTGATCCCGGAGGGTGCTCCCGACCACCCGGCCGGCCGCTCCGACATGCGGTTCTCCCGGGCCGCTGAGAAGCTGTGCCCGAGTACCGGCAGGGCGCCGGGGCGAAGGAAGGCGACGGGCGTGGTGCGAATACGCGGCGCGGTCGTGGCGGCTGTGTGGGCGGCGGTGCTGGCCGGGCCCGGAGCGGCCCCCGCGGCCGCGGCCCCCGGTCCGCAGGCGGGACGCGGCGGCCCCCGGACGGTGTTCCCGGCGGCCCCGCCCGCCGACGACCGTCTGGAACCGGCCATCCGCTACGCCATGGCCCATCTGGGTGACCCCTTCGCCATGGGTGGCACCGGCCCCCGCCGCTGGGACTGCTCCGGGCTCGTCCAGCAGGCCTATCGCCGTGCGGGTGTGCGGCTGCCGCGCATCGCCTCCGACCAGTACCGGGCCACGAAAAGGATCACCCGGCGCGCGCTGCGCCGCGGCGACCTGGTCTTCTGGTCCCGCAACGGCCGGGCCTCCGGGGTCCACCACGTGGCGGTCTACCTGGGCGGGCAGCGCTATATCGAGGCGCCGCACCCGGGGGCGAAGGTACGGATCTCCTCCTTTTCCCGCTACCGGCCGACCCTCTACGGGCGGGTGCGGTGACGCCTC
>NZ_JBAMDC010000629.1:0-2372 GCF_036961605.1 Streptomyces sp. KLMMK | reverse complement strand
GCGTCCCCGCCGACGTCCTGCCGCCCGTGCGCCCCGTCAAGGGCCAGGTGCTGCGGCTGCGCGTCCCGGACGCGTACGCGCCCTTCCTCTCCCGCACCGTGCGGGCGGTCGTCCGCGGCGGGCCGGTCTACCTGGTGCCGCGCGAGAACGGCGAGCTCGTCCTCGGCGCGACCACCGAGGAGCTCGGCTGGGACACCACAGTCACCGCCGGCGGCGTCTACGAGCTGCTGCGCGACGCCCACGAGCTGGTGCCCGGCATCACCGAGCTGCCCCTGGTGGAGACCTCCGCCGGACTGCGCCCCGGCTCCCCCGACAACGCCCCCCTCCTCGGCCCGACCGCCCTGCCCGGGCTGCACGCCGCCACCGGCCACCACCGCAACGGCGTCCTCCTCGCCCCGCTGACCGGCGACGTCATGGCCGAGGTGCTGACCACCGGGCGGCTCCCCGAGGAGGCCCGCCCCTTCACCCCCCGACGCTTCTCGAACGCGCTGCAGGAGCTGCCCGTATGAACCCCAGCGACCCCACCGACAACCCCGAGGCCCGCATGGGCATCAGCGTCAACGGCGAGCACCGCGAGGTGCCCCACGGCCTGACCCTCGGCGGTCTCGTGGCGAGCATGACCACCGCGCCCGGCGGCGTCGCCGCCGCCGTCAACGAGGCCGTCGTCCCGCGCGGCCAGTGGGCCGCCACCCGGCTCGGCGCGGGCGACCGCGTCGAGGTCCTCACCGCAGTGCAGGGGGGCTGATCAGCACTGATGGCGGACGATCTGCTCACCATCGCCGACACCACCTTCGGCTCCCGGCTGATCATGGGCACCGGCGGGGCGCCCAGCCTCGACGTCATGGAGCGCGCGCTGCTCGCCTCCGGCACCGAGCTGACCACCGTCGCGATGCGCCGCCTGGACGCGAGCGTCCGGGGCTCCGTGCTGTCCGTGCTGGAGCGGCACTCCATCCGGGTGCTGCCGAACACCGCCGGCTGCTACACCGCCGGCGAGGCCGTCCTGACCGCCCGGCTGGCCCGGGAGGCGCTCGGCACGGACTGGGTCAAGCTCGAAGTGATCGCCGACGAGCGCACGCTGCTGCCCGACCCGGTCGAGCTGCTCGACGCCGCGGAGATCCTCGTGGACGACGGCTTCACGGTGCTGCCGTACACCAACGACGACCCGGTCCTCGCCCGCAAGCTGGAGGACGCCGGCTGCGCGGCGATCATGCCGCTGGGCTCGCCCATCGGCTCCGGCCTCGGCATCCGCAACCCGCACAACTTCCAGCTGATCACCGAGCGGGCCGGGGTCCCCGTGATCCTCGACGCGGGCGCCGGCACGGCCTCCGACGCAGCGCTCGCCATGGAGCTGGGCTGCGCCGCGGTGATGCTCGCCTCCGCGGTGACCCGCGCGCAGGAGCCGGTGCTGATGGCCGAGGCGATGCGGCACGCGGTGGAAGCCGGGCGGCTGGCGTACCGGGCGGGACGGATACCGCGGCGGCACTTCGCCGAGGCGTCTTCTCCCGCGGAGGGCTTGGCACGTCTCGATCCGGAGCGGCCCGCGTTCGGCCCGGGCGGCTGACCGGGACTCCGCCCCGGACCGGTCCTCGGGCGCCGGACGGCTCCACTTTTTTGGCGGAGCTCCCACCCTTTTAGACTCGTCGCGTGGATACGACGCTAGGGGACCCGTTGGTCGGGCACACGCTCGACGGCCGCTACCGGGTCGAGGCCCGCATCGCCGTGGGCGGGATGGCCACGGTCTACCGCGCCCTCGACACCCGGCTCGACCGGGTGCTCGCGGTCAAGGTGATGCACCCCGGCCTCGCCGCCGACACCGCGTTCGTGGAGCGCTTCATCCGCGAGGCCAAGTCGGTCGCGCGCCTGGACCACCCCAACGTGGTGGGCGTCTACGACCAGGGCACCGACGGCCCGTACGTCTATCTGGCGATGGAGTACGTGCCCGGGTGCACCCTGCGCGACGTGCTGCGCGAGCGCGGGGCCCTCCAGCCCCGCGCCGCCCTCGACATCCTGGAGCCGGTGCTGGCCGCGCTGGGCGCGGCCCACCTCGCGGGCCTGGTGCACCGCGACATGAAGCCCGAGAACGTGCTGATCGGCGACGACGGCCGGGTGAAGGTCGCCGACTTCGGGCTCGTCCGGGCCGTGGACACCGACACCACCGCGTCCACCGGATCCGTCCTAGGCACGGTGTCGTACCTGGCCCCCGAGCAACTGGAGCACGGCACCGCCGATCCGCGCGTGGACGTCTACGCGTGCGGCGTCGTCCTCTACGAGATGCTGACCGGCGCCAAGCCGCACACGGGGAGCACCCCGGCCCAGGTCCTCTACCAGCACCTCCACGCGGACGTCCCGCCGCCGTCGGCGGCCGTGCCGGG
>NZ_JBAMDC010000628.1:0-2392 GCF_036961605.1 Streptomyces sp. KLMMK | reverse complement strand
CACCGCGCCGTGCGGTCGTCGGTCCGGCCACGCTCCAGCCTCCTGCTTCCGGGCGTCAGCCCGCTCTCTTGGCGGCAATCGCCTCGTACACCATGCCGACGAGCAGGTCGTCGGCGTCCCGGCGGCCGAACTCGGAGGCGGCACGGGACATCTCGTACAGCCGGTGCTGGTCGGCGAGGACCGGGAGCACGTGGCTCTGCACCCACTCGGGCGTCAGCTCGGCGTCGTCCACCAGCAGTCCGCCGCCGGCCTTGACCACCGGCTGGGCGTTCAGCCGCTGCTCGCCGTTGCCGATGGGCAGCGGGACGTAGGCGGCGGGCAGCCCGACGGCGGACAGCTCGGCGACGGTCATCGCGCCCGCGCGGCAGAGCATCATGTCGGCCGCGGCGTACGCGAGGTCCATCCGGTCCACGTACGGTACCGGGATGTAGGGCGGCATTCCGGGCATGTTGTCCACGCGCGGCAGGTCGTTCTTCGGGCCGACCGCGTGCAGCACCTGGATGCCGGCGCGCTGCAGGAACGGGACGACGGCCTGGACGACCTCGTTCAGCCGGCGGGCGCCCTGCGAGCCGCCGGAGACCAGCAGCGTGGGCAGGTTCTGGTCGAGCCCGAAGTACGCCCGCGCCTCGGGCCGGGCGGCGCCGCGGTCCAGGGTGGCGATGGTGCGGCGCAGCGGGATGCCCACGTAGCGGGCGTTGCGCAGCTTGCTGTCCGGGGTGGACACCGCGACCCCGGCGGCGTAGCGCGAGCCGATCTTGTTGGCGAGGCCGGGCCGGGCGTTGGCCTCGTGCACGATGATCGGCACGCCGAGCCGCTTGGCGGCCAGGTAGCCGGGCAGCGCCACGTAGCCGCCGAAGCCGACCACGCAGTCCGCCTTGGTGCGCTCCAGGATCTGCTCGGCCGCCTTGATCGTGCCGCGCAGCCGCCCGGGGACGGTGATCAGCTCGGGTGTGGGCTTGCGGGGCAGCGGTACGGCGGGGATGAGACCGAGCTCATAGCCCCGCTCGGGCACGAGCCGGGTCTCCAGACCCCGCTCCGTGCCGAGCGCCGTGATCCCCACGGTCGGGTCCTGCCTGCGCAGGGCGTCCGCGAGGGCGAGCGCGGGCTCGATGTGGCCGGCGGTCCCCCCACCGGCGAGTACGACATGCACCGAAATTCACCGCTCTCCGGACGGTCGCTTCTTGACGCGCCGTCTCATCGTCTTCCATCTCACCCCAGGCTGCCGCATGGCCAGCGCCGCCCGTGCACCGGGTTCGTCGCGCGCGAAGGCGATCAGCAGCCCGATGGCGAACATGGTCGGCAGCAGGGCGGACCCTCCGTAGGAGAACAGCGGCAGGGGGACACCGGCGATCGGCAGCAGGCCGAGCACCGCACCGATGTTGACCACGGCCTGGGCCGTGATCCAGGTGGTCACACCTCCCGCGGCGTACCTCACGAAGGGGTCCTCCGTGCGTCCGGCCACGCGGATACCCGCATAGCCTAGAGCCGCGAAGAGGGCGAGCACCGACAGCGTCCCCGCCAGGCCCAGCTCCTCGCCGGTGATGGCGAAGATGAAGTCGGTGTGAGGTTCGGGGAGTTCGCCCCATTTCTCCACGCTCGCCCCCAGCCCGGCACCGAACCAGCCGCCGTTGGCCAGGGCGTAGATTCCGTGCACGGCCTGCCAGCACTGGTCGTGGTTGCCGGGGTCGGTGGCCCCGATGCAGGCCAGGCGGGACATCCGGTTGGCGCTGGTCTTGATGAACAGGACGGCCAGCACGGCGGTGACGCCGAAGACCCCGGCGAACAGCCGCGTCGGCGCCCCGGCCACCCACAGCAGCCCGAGCAGCACCGTGGTGAGCACCACGGTGGTCCCCATGTCGCCGCCCAGCATGATCAGGCCGAGCAGCACAAAGGTGACGGGCACCAGCGGCACCAGCAGGTGCTTCCACTGGGTGAGCAGCTTCTTGGACTGCTTGCGGGCCAGCAGGTCGGCGCCCCACAGCACCAGCGCAAGCTTGGCGAACTCGCTCGGCTGGAGCTGGAACGGGCCGCCGAGGGAGATCCAGTTGGTGTTGCCGTTGATGGTCTCGCCGATGCCCGGCACCTGCACCAGGCAGAGCAGGAAGAGCGAGCCGGCGAGCGCCGGGTAGGCGAAGACGCGCAGCAGGCGCACGGGCATGCGCGCGGCCAGGAGCAGCATGACGGCGCCGATCGCGGCGGCCAGCAGCTGCTTGCGGAAGAAGAAGGTGGGCGGCAGGCCGTTCTGCAGGGCCTTGATCTGGGAGGCCGAGTAGACCATGACGAGGCCGAGCACGGTGATCAGCAGGGAGCCGCCCATCACCAGGTAGTACGCGGTCAGGGGACGGTCCCAGGCGCGCTTGGCACGCCTGTGCAGCTGCCTGAGGCCGCCCAG
>NZ_JBAMDC010000627.1:0-2403 GCF_036961605.1 Streptomyces sp. KLMMK | reverse complement strand
GCAGGAGGAGGGCACGTCCTACCGGCGGCTGCGCGACCAGGTGCTGCGGGAGGCGGCGGTGGCCGGGCTGGCGGAGGGGCGGGAGCCGATCGCGGAGCTCGCGGCGCGGCTGGGCTTCTCGGAGGACACGGCCTTCCACCGTGCGTTCCGCCGCTGGACGGGCACCACCCCGGGTGCGTACCGGCTCCTGGGCGGGCGCGAACGGGGTCGGCAGAGCCGGACCGTGAACGGGGGAAGCAAAGCGGGCCATGACGGGGGTCAGCAAAGCTGAGCTTTCCGGTCAGCTTCTTTCCTACCCGTCAGTCACTACGGTCTCCCCGACTCCCGCCGTCCCCGGGGAGTTTCGCGGAGGGGATCCGCGACGAGACATGAGTGACCCCTCACAACTGCACTGTCGGGAGAGCCGCATGCACTTGCGTAGGCACCTGCGTACGAAGGCCTGGGCCGCCGTCGCCGCACTGGCCGTCTCATTGGGCTTCGCGGGCACGGCGGGCGCCGCCGGGCCCGCGCCCGCCGCCCGGCCGGGTGACGTCGTCACCTCCGCGCCGACCTCCTTCCACCCGCTGCCCGGCCAGCCCACGGGCACCAAGGCCTGGCACGTCACCTACCGCTCCACCACGGCCAAGGGCGTCCCCAACGTCGTCTCGGGGACGGTGATCGTCCCCCAGGACGGCAGAAAGGGGCCGCGCCCGCTCGTGACGTACGCCGTGGGGACGATCGGGCTCGCCGACCACTGCGCACCGTCGGCCGGCTTCCCGTACGGGACGACGGTGGAGGCGAACCTGATCCAGCAGCTCACGCTGCGCGGCTGGGCGGTGGCCGTCACCGACTACGAGGGCCTCGGGACGCCCGGCGACCACACGTACACCGTCGGCCGGGCCGAGGGCCACGCCGTCCTCGACGCGGCCCGCGCCGCCCTGCGGCTGCCGGAGGCCGGGCTGGCCGAGGGCTCGCCGGTCGGCATCATGGGCTACTCGCAGGGCGGCCAGGCCGCCGGCTGGGCCGCCGAGCTGCACGCGTCGTACGCGCCCGAGCTGAACCTCAAGGGCACGGCCGCGGGCGGCGTCCCCGCCGACCTCGTCAAGGTCGCCGAGTACAACGACGGCGGCATCGGCGGCGGCCTGGTCCTCATGGGCGCGATCGGGCAGGACGCGGCCTTCCCCGAGCTGAACCTCGGCTCCTACCTCAACGACAAGGGCCGGCGGCATGTCGACTTCCTCAAGAAGCACTGCGTGGTGGCGGACGCCGCCGCCGGCCTGTTCAAGCGGATCTCCGACGTGACGGTCAGGAACCCGCTGCACGAGGCGGACTGGCAGCGCGCGCTGCACGCCTCCGACCTCGGCACCCGCGCCCCCGACCGGCCCGTCTACCTCTACCACGGCACCCTCGACGAGCTCATCCCCTACGCGGGCGCGCAGCAGCTGCGCGCCGGCTGGTGCACGAAGAGGGCCGCCGTGCAGTGGAAGTCGCTGCCGCTGGCCGGGCACGTCGGGGGCGTGATCGCGGAGTCCGTCCCGGCGGCGAACTGGCTCGCCGACCGGTTCGCCGGCAGGTCCGCGGCGGGCAACTGCTGATGCGTGCCGAGCGCTGGACCGGGCCCCCGGTTCAGCGCTCGTACAGCCGCTCCACCTCCTCCGCGAAGTCCCGGGCGATGACCTCCCGCTTGAGCTTCATGGACGGCGTGAGGTGGCCGGCCTCCTCCGTGAAGTCCACGGGCAGGACGGCGAAGCGGCGTATCGACTCCGCCCGCGAGACCAGGGCGTTCGCGTCGTCCACCGCCGTCTGCAGTTCTGCGAGGAGCTCGCCGTCCCGCACCAGCTCCTGCGGCGGCAGGCCCTCCTTGCCGTGCATGCGGCACCAGTGGGCGACGCCGTCGGCCTCCAGGGTGAGGAGGGCGGTGATGAAGGGCCGGTTGTCGCCGACGACCATGCACTGGCCGACCAGGGGGTGCGCACGCAGCCGGTCCTCCAGCGGCGCGGGGGCGACGTTCTTGCCGCCGGAGGTGACGAGCAGCTCCTTCTTGCGGCCGGTGATGGACAGGTAGCCGTCCGCGTCGAGCGCGCCCAGGTCCCCGGTGGGGAACCACTCCCCCGGCGCCGCGGGCACCGCCTTCCCCAGCTCGCCGTCCCAGTACCCGGCGAAGACGTGCCCGCCGCGCAGCAGCACCTCGCCGTCCTCCGCGATCCGCACGGCGCCGCCGGGCAGCGGCCAGCCGACCGTGCCGAGGCGGGGGCGGTGCGGCGGGGTGACGGTGGCAGCCGCCGTGGTCTCGGTGAGGCCGTAGCCCTCGAACACCTCGATGCCCGCGCCCGTGCAGAAGGCCGCGAGGCGCCCGCCGAGCGGGGAGCCGCCGCTGAGCACGTAGCGCACCTCGCCGCCCAGGGCGCCGCGGATCCGGCGGTA
>NZ_JBAMDC010000626.1:0-2409 GCF_036961605.1 Streptomyces sp. KLMMK | reverse complement strand
CCGGGAGCTCGACCTCCTCCACGGTCCGGCGCGGCTCGGCGCTGGGGGTCTCGGCCTCCTCGCCGACGTGGGGCTCGGCGGGCGGCGCGGTGACGGACGGGCTGCTCGGCGGGGCCGGGGGCAGCTGCTTCTTCTTACGGCTGCTGACCACGAGCCCGCTGATCGCGCCGAGCGCGACCACAGCGATGACTACAGCAAGGATGACGATTTCCATAACGCCCCCAGTATCGGACACCGCGGCGCCGAGAGGCGGCCTCGCCGGCGACGTCGCCGGTGACGTGCGCCTTTGGAGGTTACGACAAGGACCAATGGCACTAAAAGCCTAAACTTGGAGCAAAGTACGATGGCGTGGGGCTGTGCGACGCGCGTAGAGTCCCCAAAGACCTTTTCTGCCCGGCTTCCCGCCCCGCTTCACCCGCACGGAGCCCCCCACATGGACAACGCGTCCAACCTGTCCACCGCCGAATCCGGCGGCGCGATAGAAACCCGCGGCATCGAGCCCGTTCCGGATCACGAGCGACACGGCCGGGTCCGTGAGCTCGTCCCGACCTGGGTCGCCGCCAACATCAGCGTGCTGCTGCTCACCATGGGCGCGGCCCTGGTGGTCTTCAACGAACTGAACTTCTGGCAGGTCCTGATCGTCGCCGCCTGCGCCGCGCTCGCGTCGTTCGGCATGGTCGGCGTCCTGTCGGTCTCCGGTAAGTGGGGCGGCGCGCCCGGCGCGATGCTCTCCCGCGCGACGTTCGGCGTCCGCGGCAACCTCTTCCCCGGCGCGATCCTGTGGGTCGCCCGCTTCGGGTGGGAGACGATCAACGCGGTCACCGGCGCCTACGCGGTGCTGACCGTTCTCGACCTGCTCCTCGGCGTCAAGAGCAACACCCCGCTGATCGTCATCACGCTCACCGCCTTCGTCGCCTGCACGTTCCTCGTGAGCGGCATGGGGCGCAAGGCGCTGAACGTGTGCAACAAGTGGTCGACGTACCTCTTCGGCGTCTTCAGCGTCCTGGTGCTGGCCTACCTGATCGCCAACATCAAGTGGGACGAGGTCTTCTCGAAGCCGGCCGGCACCACCGCGATGATGATCGCCGGCATCGGCACCATCGCCGCCGGCGGTATCAGCTGGGTCCCCACCGGCCCCGACTTCGCGCGCTACCTGCCGCACGCCGCGTCCGGCAAGAAGATCGTCACCGCCACGGTCTCCGGTGCGGGCGTCGTGATGGTCCCCATGGTCCTGATGGGCGCCGTCATGGCCGTCGCCACCCCGGGCCTGGCCGACGCGCCGGACCCGGTCTCCTTCCTCGGTGACATCCTGCCGACCTGGCTGGCCGTGCCGTACCTGATCACCGCCATCGTCGGCATGCTGCTGATCAACAGCCTCTCGATGTACTCGGCCGGCTTCACCGCCCAGACCATGGGCGTGAAGCTGCCCCGCGCCATGGCCGTCAGCATCAACGCCATCATCTCGCTGGTCGGCGGCCTGCTGCTGATGCTGGTCGCGAAGAGCTTCCTCAGCTCCTTCATCACCTTCCTGATCCTGCTCGCGGTCTCCTTCTCCGCCTGGATCGGCGTCTACACGGTCGACATGGCGCGCCGCAAGGCCCGCGCCGTGCGCTACGACGCAGAGGCTCTGATGGACACCGGCCGCACCAGCCGCTACTGGTACGTGGGCGGCTTCTGCTGGCAGGCGATGACGGCCTGGACCGTCGCGCTGGCCGCGGGCATCTGCTTCACCAAGTGCGACTGGTTCACCGGTCCGCTGGCCTCGACGTTCGTCGGCAAGTACGGGCTGGGCTGGGCTGCCACGATCGCCATCTCGGCGCTGATCATGGCCGTGCTGCCGGTGCCGCGCGAGGTTGCCGCGGCGGACGCCGCGGGTGCCGCCGCCGGCGACGAGGAGCGCGTGAAGGTCGGCGCCTGACGCGCCGCCGCCGTTTGCTGAACGCGGGTGCCCCCACCGTCCTGCACGGTGGGGGCACCCGCGTTTTCGCCTCGCGGCGAGCGGTGCGCCGGGCTCCGCGCCTGGCCCGTAGCGGCGCGGCATGGGGCGCGGCATGGGGCATGGCACGGGGCATGGCATGGGGCGCGGCCCGCTGCTACGGACCTGCTGCGGGCCCACTGCCGGGCGGTACGGCGCCCCGGTCCTCGGTGCTGTGGCTGAGCGCCACGGCGGGCGGAAGCCAGCGGTGCATGAGGCGCCGACCAGCAGCCGGCGGGAGCACGTGGCAGCAGGCCGGTACGGCACCGGCGGACCTCCACGTCGGGGCTGAGCGCCACGGCGACGGGAAGGGCCGAGCGGCCCGCCCGGAATCGACGGGACGCCGCGCGCAATGGCTCGGCTTGGGTACGAGCCTGCTGGAGGTCGGCCCCGCGGCGCCGGGCAGGTGCGCTGCGGCTGAGCGCCGCGGCGGC
>NZ_JBAMDC010000625.1:0-2424 GCF_036961605.1 Streptomyces sp. KLMMK | reverse complement strand
ACCCCCCCCCCCCCCCCCCCACCACCCCCCCCCCCACCCCCCCCCCCCTCCCCGCGCCCGCCGAGGTGCGGGTGAAGCGCAGGCAGTGCGCGGGCAGCTCGGCGGCGTCGAAGCGGACCTGCAGGACGTACTGCCCGCCGGCGAAGCTGAAGCCGCGCACGTACTCGCTGCTGGGCCCCGCGGTGCCGTCCTCGAAGCCGTAGCCGAAGACGTACGTGTCCCCGGCCCGCAGCCGGGTGTCGAAGAGCAGCTCCGCGACGAGCACGCCGGCCGCCGTGTGCCACCGCACCCGGCCGACGCGGCAGTTCTCGTTCGCCCGCACGGCCACCCGGCCGGGGTCGCAGCCCCGGTCCCCGTGGTGGATGGCGAGGTAGCGGTCCACGCCGTCGCGGTGGGCGCGCACGACGTGGTGGGAGTCGCGCCCCTGCAGCTCCCGGCCGGCGCCTATGCGGACCCGCTCCAGGTGGCACACGGTGTGCAGGCCGCCGTCGGAGGGGGAGCCGAGGTCGGCCAGGAGCCGTTCCAGGGCGCGGGACTCCTCGACCAGGGAGCGGTACGAGCGCGCGGCGGGCCGCTCGGCACCGGTGAGCGGGGAGGCCGGCTCCAGCAGCCGGGTCAGCGAGTGGGCGGGCAGCTCCAGAAGCTCCTCCAGCGCCCGCACCGCCCTGAGCGACTCCGCCCGCTGCGGCCGGCGCGCGCCCTGCTGCCAGTAGCTGAGGCTCGTCACGCCGACGTGCACGCCGCGCTGCGCGAGGCGGTGCTGCACCCGGTGCAGCGCGAGTCCCCGTGCGCTCAGCGCGGTCCGCAGCGCCACGTGGAAGGGCCCGGTGCGCAGCGCGAGGGCCAGTTCGGCCTCGGTCGCGTCGCCGTCCGCGCGTCTGCGTGCCATCCGTCCCACCCCTGCGCCTCTGTGAATATTCACCAGCGGTGAATGCGGCGGGGGCCGCCGGACCGCTGTGATCCTCATGGCCGGGCAGCGGACGTTCACATCCGGTACGCCTTGTTCACACCGTCGGCTCACCGAGCATTGAAGCCGGTTGACCATTCACTGACAACTCCCTGATGCTCCTGACCAGCGTCCGGACGCGCCTCCATCACCACCCCCCCGCCTCGGGAGGAACGTCCATGTCCCGTGCATCGGCACAACTGAACAACCCCGGAAGGCCCCGCATACGCGGCAGACGGCTGTCCACCGCAGCCGCCGTGGCCGCCGCCCTGCTCCTCGCCGTCCCCACCACGGCGTCCGCGGCAGGCGGCGACCAGCCCTCCCTGCGCGCCTCGAAGAAGCTCGACATCACCATGCAGGCCCAGCAGAAGAGCAATTGGTGCTGGGCCGCCTCCGGCAACACCATCGCCACCTGGCTGGGGCGCAACTACACCCAGAACCAGTTCTGCAACGCGGCCTTCCGCCGCCAGATGGGCTCGGAGTGCCCCAACAACCAGGCCACGCTGGGCAATGTGCAGACCGCCCTCCAGTGGGCGGGCATCAACCCCGGTTCGTACGTGAGCGGATGGCTGCGCTACCCGACCGTGCAGAACGAGGTCAGCGCCAACAGGCCGGTGGAGACGCGCATCCAGTGGTCCTCCGGCGGCGGCCACATGCACGTCATCTACGGCTACGACGACGCGAACCAGTTCGTCTACTGGGGCGACCCCTGGCCCTCCAGCAACCGCTACAACTGGGCGTCCCACAGCTGGTACGTCAACAACAACAACTTCTCCTGGACCCACTCGCTCTACCGGATCGGGGCGTGACGTCATGACCGGCCGGATGCACCAGCAGCAGTACGTCCGGAGGAACGCGGCCCGTGCGGCGGCCGCCGGCGCGCTCACCGCCGCCCTCCTCGGCCTCGCCCCCCTCGCGCACGCCGCCACGCCGGCGCCTCCCGCGGCCCCCACCGCCGCCGGAGTCTCCGCCGCGCACGAGGCGGCCGCCTCCTCCTCGACCCTCGGCACGCTGTCCCGCTTCTTCGCCCGCGACGGTGCGGTCGCCGCGGCGAAGGCGCAGCCGAGGATCGAGGGCGCGACGGTTCCCGTCTACACGCTCTCCCCGGAGTTCGTGGCGGGCAAGGACGGCGCCCCCGTCGCCACGCTCGACTTCCTCGCCAGCAAGGCCGTCTCGTCCGACGGGCAGAAGGCGTCGGTGTGGACGGCGCGCACCGGCGGCGACTGGAAGGTCGTCAACATCGCCACCGGGGACGACGAGACGCGCTACGCCGCCGAGGGGGCGCAGAAGCTCGGCGGCGGCACCGTCTTCCGTGAGCCGCAGATCGACGCCTGGTACGTCCAGCGCGGCGACAAGGTCCTGCCGCTGGACGCCGACGCCGTCCGTGCCGTCGGCGCGCAGGGCACTACGCTCGACGGCTACCGCGCCCGCGTCCACAAGGCGTACGGCGACAAGCTGCCCGGCTCCGCGTACGCGAA
>NZ_JBAMDC010000624.1:0-2426 GCF_036961605.1 Streptomyces sp. KLMMK | reverse complement strand
CGGGCTGCTGATCGTGGCCTTCGACGCGTTCCGGGTCGGGACGCTGCTGATCGGGCTGGCGATGGCCGGCGGCGCGGTGCTGCGCTGGGCCCTGCCGTCCGTGGGCATGCTGGCCGTGCGCTCGCGCTTCACGGACATGATCACGTACGGCGGGCTGGGCGGGGCGATCCTGCTGCTGTCCCTGATGGCGCAGCCGCACCCGTGGCTGAAGGTGCCGTTCCTGGAGGACATCCTCCACTTCACGGTCTAGATCCGACTCCACGGGCCAGACTCGACCGGCTTTGCCTGATTTCGAGTAGTTTGATGACGAGGTGATCCCTTTCCTGCCCACAGGGCGGGAAAGGGCCGGTGCTGCCCGCGAGAGGGACGGTCCCCGTCATGGCCAAGATCAAGGTAGTCGGCCCGGTCGTCGAGCTCGACGGCGACGAGATGACCCGGATCATCTGGCGGTTCATCAAGGACCGGCTGATCCTGCCCCACCTCGACCTCGAGCTGAAGTACTTCGACCTGGGCATCGAGAACCGCGACGCCACCGGCGACCAGGTGACCGTCGACGCCGCGCACGCCATTCAGCAGTACGGCACCGGCGTGAAGTGCGCGACGATCACCCCGGACGAGGCGCGGGTCGAGGAGTTCGGCCTCAAGGCGATGTACCCCTCGCCCAACGGCACCATCCGCAACATCCTCGGCGGGGTGATCTTCCGTGAGCCGATCATCATGGCGAACGTGCCGAGGCTCGTCCCCGGCTGGACGAAGCCCATCGTCGTCGGCCGTCACGCCTTCGGCGACCAGTACTGCGCGACCGACCTGAAGGTCCCCGGAGCGGGCACCCTGACCGTGACCTACACCCCGAAGGACGGCTCCGAGCCACTGGAGCTGGAGGTCTACGACTTCCCCGGCCCCGGCGTCGCCCTGGCCATGTACAACCTGGACGAGTCGATCCGCGACTTCGCGCGCGCCTCCTTCCGCTACGGCCTGGACCGCGGCTACCCGGTCTACCTGTCCACCAAGAACACGATCCTGAAGAAGTACGACGGCCGCTTCAAGGACCTCTTCCAGGAGGTCTTCGACGCCGAGTTCAAGCCGGACTTCGACCGGGCCGGGCTGACGTACGAGCACCGCCTCATCGACGACATGGTGGCGACCGCGCTGAAGTCCTCCGGCGGCTACGTCTGGGCCTGCAAGAACTACGACGGCGACGTCCAGTCCGACACCGTCGCCCAGGGCTTCGGCTCGCTCGGTCTCATGACCTCGGTCCTCATGACGCCCGACGGCCGCACGCTGGAGGCCGAGGCCGCGCACGGCACCGTCACCCGCCACTACCGCCACCACCAGCAGGGCAAGGCCACCTCGACCAACCCGATCGCCTCGGTCTTCGCCTGGACCCGGGCCCTGGCCCACCGGGGCCGGCTGGACGGCACGCCCGAGGTCGTCGCGTTCGCGGAGACGCTGGAGCGGGTGTGCGTCGAGACCGTCGAGGGCGGGCGGATGACCAAGGACCTGGCGCTGCTGGTCGGTGCGGGGACCCCCTGGCTGACCACCGAGGAGTTCCTCGCGGCCGTCGAGGCGAACCTGCGCGGGAAGCTCGTGCCGGCAGCCGTGTGAACGGCGTGCCGGCAGTCGCGTGAGCGGCCGCGGTGGCCGGTCCTCCACCCCCGTGGGGGGACCGGCCACCGCCCCGCGGACGAGTTTCATGATCGCGCGTTCGGGCTTCAAGATCTTCAAGCCTGCTGTGGCCGGGGGGTGACGGTTCTGCAACGAGTTCGCCGTCGCGTATCAGTTGTGCAGCAATGCGACAAGGGCGCGAGGCGGGACTCCTGATTAACCCAAATGCCACGATGCGCCCCGCCTGTGGGAACTGCCATGCTGGATTGCGGCATCCCCCTGGGTAGCCAGCACCGAGGCTGCGGAAGGGGCGCCGCGGCACGCACGGCACGGAAATCGGGTCACGGCACGGGAAGAGCACGGCAGACACCGGGGGACAGGGGAGTGCAATGCCTCGTTGGAGGGCGCTACCGGAGGAACTCGACCCGGAAGTGCGCGAATTCACCGAACAGCTGCGCAGACTCGTGGAGCGCAGCGGGCTGAGCATCGGCGCCGTCGCGGACCGCACGGGTTACAGCAAGACGTCGTGGGAGCGCTATCTCGGCGGGCGGCTGCTGCCGCCGCTGGGGGCCGCCGAGGCACTGGCCGAGGCGACCGGGACCGACGTGGTCCATCTGAGCACGATGTGGGAGCTCGCCGAGCGGGCGTGGAGCCGCAGCGAGCTGCGGCACGACTCCACCGTGGAGTCGGCGCGGATCGCCCGGGCGCGGGCCGCGCTGGGAGAGTTCGGCCCGCCGCAGGCCGCCCCCGAGACTGCCGCCCCGGAGACCGCCGCCCCCCAGGCCGCCCCGCACTCCGCACGGGCCGGAGGCCGGCCGGGT
>NZ_JBAMDC010000623.1:0-2427 GCF_036961605.1 Streptomyces sp. KLMMK | reverse complement strand
CTGGAGGCCTGCTCCTGGACGGGCCCGCCCAGCCTCTCAAGGCCGGGGACCTGCCCCGTGGCGGGCCGGCCCGTCTCATGCGGGCCGGAAACCCGCTCCCGGCCGGGCTCGCCCGCCGCCTGCAGGCCGGAAACCTGCCCCTCGCCGGGCCCACTCGGCCCCAGCGGACCGGAAGCCCCTTCTTTCTTAAGCCCGTCCGGCGACTGAGGACCGGGGTCCGGGGCGGAGCCCCGGGGCGGCGACGCCGGCTCCGGGGCCTTCGCAGCTACGGTGACCAGGTCCGCCAAGAACGCGCCCGCAGGCGCCTTCGGCGCCTTCGGCGCCGCAACGCGGGTGCCCGGGAAGAACCCCGCCCCCCGAAGCTCCCGCAGGGACCCCTTCACCGCGTCCGCGATGAATTCCAGATCGCCGTCGGAGTGCGCTGTGGAGAGGAAGAAGTTCCGCCACTCCCACACGTGCACGCCGCGCAGCATCATGTGCTGGTACAGGAGCTCCATGTCCGCGCGGTGGTCGAAGCGGAACTGCGAGCCGAAGTGGCTCATCCGCAGCGGGAACTCCTCCGCCTCGAAGAAGGCGTTGAGCCCCGCGGCCAGCTCGCCGGTGCGGGCGTTGAGCCGCTCCTGCAACAGCGGGCTGTGCTCCTTGAGGTGCGTGAGGACGGCCCGCGCGGCGACCATCGACACGGGGTGCTGGATGTACGTGCCGCCGAAGAACGTGGTGTCCGCGGGCGGGTAGCTGTTGTCGCCGTAGGACCAGTAGCCGCCGTCGACGCCGTCCATGATGTCGGTGCGGCCGGCGATGGCCCCGATGGGGAAGCCGCCGCCGAGCAGCTTGCCGTAGGTGGCGAGGTCGGGCGTGACGCCGTACAGCTCCTGGGCGCCGCGCAGCGCCGGGCGGAAGCCGGTCAGCATCTCGTCGAACATGAGGACGATGCCGAGGCGGGCGGTCAGCTCGCGCAGCTTCCGTACGAACTCGACGGGCTGCAGCTCGGGGTGCCGGCTCTGCACGGGCTCGATGATGACGACGGCGATGTCGCCGGCCTGCTGCGCGATGGCCTCCAGGGAGGCGTCGCTGCCGTACTCCAGGACGATCAGGTCCGAGACGGCGCTGTCCGGGATGCCCCGGGAGACGGGCACGGTGACCCGGGCCTCCGGACCGCCCGAGGAGCGGCCGAGGACGGTGTCGGCGTGGCCGTGGTACGCCCCGAGGAAGGTGACGATCTTGTTGCGGCCGGTGGCGGAGCGGGCGAGGCGGATGGCCGCGGAGTTCGCCTCCGTACCGGAGTTGGCGAACGCCACGCGCTCCATGCCCGTCATCCCGGCCAGCAGCTCGGCCGCTTCGCCGGTCTCGACGTTGCGGGGGCCGAGCTGGATGCCGCGGGTGAGGTGCTCGCGCACCGCCTCGCTGACGAAGGCCGGCTCGTGCCCGAAGAGGAGCACGCCGAAGCCCATGGTGATGTCGACGTACTCGTTGCCGTCGACGTCCTGCAGGCGGGAGCCGCTCGCCCGGCGGCCCGCGATGGGGTAGAGCATCTCCTTCGTACCGCTGCGGAAGCCCACGACGGCGCGGCTGTCGGCGAGGACCCGGCGGTAGCGCTGGGCGATCTGCTTGGAGGTCGGCGTCTTGGCGGTGTAGCGGCGCACGAGGTCGTCGAGGTGGTCCTGCTGGGACCGCGGGGCGCCGCCCTGGACCATGCCGGAGGCGCGCGAGACGGTCACCCGGGGGCCGTGGACGCGCCGCGGCGCGGCGGCCTGCTCCACGGGCGGCGCGGCGCTCGGGGCAGCCTCACCCGAGGCTGCTGCCTCACCCGGGGCCGCCGACCCGCCATCGGCCGCCGGTTCGGCCGGAACCGCGGCCGTCAGTGCCCCCGTACCCGCCGGCGTACCCGTGACAGGGATTGTCCCCGGCAGCGCCGGATTCCCCTCGTCCGCCGGCGGTGCCGCGACAGGCGGCCTGTCCGTGCCCGCCGGTTTCTCCGTACCCGGCGCTTTCCCGTCCGGAGGACTCCCCACCGGCCCGCCGCCGATCTGCTCGGCGATGCGCCGCGAGAGCTCGGTCATGGCGGCGAGGTCCTGTTCGAGGGCCGCGGAGGCGGCGTCCAGGCCGGTCACCGGGCCACCGTGCCGTTGAGGCGGACGGTCGCGGCGGCGGTCTGCAGCGACAGCAGCTGGGAGAGCTGGGACATCATCTGCAGCTGTATCTGTGATATCTGCTGCAGCTTGTGGGCGAGGTCCTCCAGCTCCCGGCGCGTGGCGTACTCGGGGGCGGCGGCGGACGGGGCCACGGGCTCGGACGCGGGGGCAGCAGGAACGGCGGGTGCCGCGGGAACGGCCGGAGCCGCAGGAGCAACAGGAGTAACAGGGGCCGCGGGAACGGCGGGTGCGGGCGCGGCGGGCCACTGCGCGGCGGCGGGCTGCGGTGCGGCCG
>NZ_JBAMDC010000622.1:0-2437 GCF_036961605.1 Streptomyces sp. KLMMK | reverse complement strand
TGATCCGCCGGGCGGGCGAGCTGTGACCGCCGGAGCGGCACCGTTGCGCCGCCGCTCCGCACACCCCGAACCCCGGACACGCAAGGAGCCCGTCATGCAAGCCGCCCCGGCCGACACGGCTGACCAGGCTGCCACGGCCACCACGGCTGACCCGGCCACCCCGGCCGTCCTGGCCGTCATCCCCGCCCGCGGCGGGTCGAAGGGCGTTCCCGCCAAGAACCTCGCCGCGATCGGCGGCGTGCCCCTCGTGGCCCGCGCCGTCCGCGCGTGCTGCGCCGCCCGCCTCGTCACCGACGTCGTCGTCTCCACCGACGACCCCGGCATCGCGGCCACCGCGCGCGGCGCCGGAGCCGTCGTCGTCCAGCGCCCCGCCGACCTCTCGGGGGACACCGCCACCAGCGAGGCGGCCGTGCTGCACGCGATGGACGCGTACGAGGCGCTGCACGGCGCCGGAGTCGGCACGGTCCTGCTCGTGCAGTGCACGAGCCCGTTCCTGACCAGCGGGGACGTCGACGGCGTGGCCGCGGCGGTCGTCGAAGGGGGCGCGGACAGCGCGCTGACGGTGGCACCGTTCCACGGCTTCGTGTGGCGCGAGGACGGCGGCGGGGACGGCGGCGCCGGCACCCCGGCCCCGTCCGGCACTCCGTCCCCCGCCACCACCCCTCCCCCCTCCGGCGCCCTCGGCGTCAACCACGACAAGGCCCACCGCCCCCGCCGCCAGGACCGCCCCCAGGACCTCCTGGAGACCGGCGCCGCCTACGCCATGCGCGCCGACGGCTTCCGGGCCGCCCGGCACCGGTTCTTCGGCCGCACCGAGCTCGTCCGCTCCGAGACCGCCCGCGTCCTGGAGGTCGACGACCTGCACGACCTCGCCCGCGCCCGCGCCCTCGCGCCCCTCCTCGACGGCCCCGACCCCGCCGCCCGCCCCACGCGCGCCGACGTCGACGCCGTCGTCATGGACTTCGACGGCACCCAGACCGACGACCGCGTCCTCATCGACGCCGACGGCCGCGAACTCGTCGCCGTCCACCGCGGCGACGGCCTCGGCATCGCCGCCCTGCGCCGCGCCGGGCTCGGCCTGCTCATCCTCTCCACCGAGGCCAACGCCGTCGTCGCCGCCCGCGGCCGCAAGCTGCGCGTGCCCGTCCTGCACGGCGTCGACCGCAAGGACCGTGCCCTCAAGCAGTGGTGCGAGGAGCAGGGCGTCGCCCCCGACCGCGTGCTCTACGTCGGCAACGACGTCAACGACCTCTCCTGCCTGGGGCTCGTCGGCTGGCCGGTCGCGGTCGCGGACGCCCACGACACCGTGCGCGGCGCGGCCCGGGCCGTCACCGCCGCGCGCGGCGGCGACGGCGCCCTGCGCGAGATCGCCACCTGGCTGCTGGGCCCCGGCCTGGCCATGCCCTGAGCCCGCCGGGACGCACGACCCCGGCCCGTCAGGGGGCCACGACGTCCCCCGCCCCCCGCCCCCTCCCCGTCCCCGTACCGCGAAGGAACCGCCCCGCATGAACTCCGTGCTCACCGCCCCGTACGCCCCCGTCCGGACCCTCGGCGCCAAGACGGCGGGCCCCGGCCACCCCGTCTACGTCACCGGCGAGATCGGCATCAACCACAACGGCGACCTGGCCAACGCCTTCGCCCTCATCGACGCCGCGGCCGACGCGGGCTGCGACGCCGTCAAGTTCCAGAAGCGCACCCCCGAGATCTGCACCCCGCGCGACCAGTGGGACATCGAGCGCGACACGCCCTGGGGCCGGATGCGCTACATCGACTACCGCCACCGGGTGGAGTTCGGCGAGGACGAGTACCGCGCCATCGACGCCCACTGCCGCGAGCGCGGCATCGACTGGTTCGCCTCGCCCTGGGACACCGAGGCCGTCGCCTTCCTGGAGAAGTTCGACGTCCCCGCCCACAAGGTGGCCTCCGCCTCCCTCACCGACGACGAGCTCCTGCGCGCCCTGCGCGCCACCGGCCGCACGGTGATCCTCTCCACGGGCATGTCCACCCCGAAGCAGATCCGGCACGCCGTCGAGGTGCTCGGCAGCGAGAACATCCTGCTCTGCCACGCCACCTCCACGTACCCCGCCAAGGCCGCCGAGCTCAACCTCCGGGTGATCCACACCCTCCGCGCCGAGTACCCCAACGTGCCGATCGGCTACTCCGGCCACGAGACGGGCCTGCAGACCACCCTCGCCGCCGTCGCCCTCGGCGCCGCCTTCGTCGAGCGCCACATCACCCTCGACCGCGCCATGTGGGGCTCGGACCAGGCCGCCTCCGTCGAGCCCGGCGGCCTGGCGCGGCTCGTGCGCGACATCCGCGTCGTCGAGGAGTCCCTCGGCGACGGCGTGAAGCGCGTCTACGACAGCGAGCTCGGCCCGATGCGCAAGCTGCGCCGGGTCGCGGGCGTCGTCGCCGAGGGCGGCGACCGCGAGCCGGC
>NZ_JBAMDC010000621.1:0-2441 GCF_036961605.1 Streptomyces sp. KLMMK | reverse complement strand
ATGGAACCGGGGACGGGGGCCCCTCCGGGGAGGGATCCGCCACCGGCGGCGAAGCCGCCCTCGGGGCGGAAGCCCCCGCCGGCGACCGGGCCGCCGTCGGACATCGCGGCACCACCGGCGACGGAACCGTTGCCGGGGAAGGAGCCGTTGCCGGGGAAGGAGCCGTCACCCGAGACCGGGCCGCCGTCGGAGACGGGGCCACTGCCGGGGCCACCGGCGCGGCCGCCCCCGGGAGTGCCGTCGGAGCCGGAGCCGAAGCCGGAGCCGCCGCGGCCGCCGGGCACGCCGGGGAAGCCGGCCGACGCCTCAGGGCTACGAGTGGAGCTCTCCGGGAATCCGGCCGACGCCTCGGGCCCACGGGCAGAGCTGTCCGGGAAGCCGGACCCTGCCTCGCGGTTGCGGCGGGCGGTGCCCTCCGGGAAACCGCCGGGGGACTCGGCCCCGCGGGCGGAGGTCTCCGGGAAGGCGGCGGCCGAGGCCTCCGGGAAGTCGGGGAAGTCCGGGACGGGCGTACGCCCGGGGGGCCGCGTCGCGGCGGTGCGGTCCGCCGCGTGCGAGCCCGCACCCGCGCCTGCGCCCGCACCCGTGCCTGCGCCTGTGCCAGCGCCCGCGCCCGTACCCGCGCCCGGGTGACGCAGCGGCGTCGTGCCGGGCCCGTCGATGTCGAGCTGGGTGAGCAGGGTGCTGGGGAGGAACAGCACGGCCCGGACGCCGCCGTAGGGCGAGCGGGTGTCGACGGAGACGCTGAACCCGTAGCGCGCGGCGAGCACGCCGATGACGGGGAAGCCGAACTGCGGCGGGTCGCCGAGGCGGGAGACGTCGACGGCGGCGCGGCCGGACAGCAGGGCGCCGGCCCGCTGGGTCTCCTGGCCGTCCATGCCGACCCCGGCGTCGTCGATGACGATGCAGGCGCCGTTGTGCACGGGCTGCAGGCCGACCTCGACGGTGGTGTTGGGCTGGGAGTGGCGGGCGGCGTTGTCGAGGAGCTCGGCGACGGCGAGGACGACGGGCTCCACGGCGCGGCTGACGACGGCGAGGTCGGCCTGGCTGTGGACCTGGACGCGCCGGTAGTCGCGGATGCGGGACGTGGCGCCGCGGACGACGTCGGTGAGCGGGGAGGCGGCGCGCTGCCGGCCCGGCCAGGAGCCGCACAGGACGGCGATCGCCTGGGCGCGGCGGCCGAACTGGGAGTTGGCGTGGTCGATCTGCAGCAGGTCGCGCAGCACGTCGGGGTTGTCGTGCCGGTCCTGCATGTCGGAGATGGCCAGCTGCTGCTCGTGGGCGAGGCCCTGGAGCGCGCGCATGGAGGCCTTGAGGGCGGCCTTCGCGGACTGGTCGGCGCGGGCCTGCGCCTTGTCGACGGCCTGGGTGAAGGTGTCCATCACCGACTGCAGGCCGTGCGCGAAGACGGTGCCCGTGAGCTGTTCGTCGAGCAGGCCGGGCAGCGGCACGGGCTGCTGCATGGACGCCGTGACGGCGGGGAGCCGGACGGTGACCAGGTGCCCGAGTTCGCTGTCGCGCGCCCGCTGCCCCTCCTCCAGCGTGGCGGCGCGCAGCCGCAGGGCCGCGGCGATCCCCCGCTGGCGCACCAGCAGGACCGCGACGGCGATCAGCGCGGCGGTCAGGCACCAGGTCACTACGTCCGGTATGTGATGTGACATCAATTCCTCGTGGACGCAGGGGGCATGCGGACGGCTGGACGGGGCCGTTGTCCCTGACGTCCCGTCCAGAAGCGGAATACGCCGATCATCCTAACCACGGCGTCGCCCGCTTGGCCGATCTTCGCCCGTGAATGACCGAACACGCATCCGCCTTCCGCGGGCCTCGGGTGAGGGTACGGAAGGCGGAGGAAAAACGCAGGTGATTCGCGTGAGGTGTTGTCAGGGCCACAATGCCCGGTCCACCAGCGGGCCTGCGGCGCCGGTGTAGTCGGCGGGGTCGCACAGGGCCGTCAGCTCGGCCGCGGTGAAGTGACCGTCCAGTAGCGGCTTCTCGGCGAGAACAGCCTGTAGTTCCCGGCCATCCGCGGCCGCTTCGGCCGACGCCTCCGTCAGCAGCCGCCTGGCCTCGGCCTTGCCGATGCGCGGCGCGAGGACCGCCGCGAGCCGCTCCGAGACGATCTGTGCGCCCGTCAGACCGAGGTTGGTGCGCATGCGGTCCGCCCGCACGTCCAGGCCGCCGGCCAGCTCGGCGGCGGTACGGGCGGCTCCGCCCGTGAGACGGAGGCACTCGCGCAGCAGCTGCCACTCGGCGTGCCAGGCGCCGGCCGACCGCTCGTCCTCGGCCGCCAGGCACTGCGTCAGGGCGCCGGCCAGCGCGGGGACCTGCAGTGCCGCGCTGCGGATCAGGGTGGCGAGCACGGGGTTGCGCTTGTGCGGCATGGCCGAGGAGCCGCCGCGCCCCGCCGGGCCGCCCGGCTCGGCGACCTCGCCGACCTCCGT
>NZ_JBAMDC010000620.1:0-2492 GCF_036961605.1 Streptomyces sp. KLMMK | reverse complement strand
GGCCGCGGAGGGCACCGGGGGCGGGTCCTGGATGTCGGCGCCGCGCTGGATCAGCCAGCTCCCGAAGCACAGGGCGACGGCGATGCACGCGGCGACGACGGTCTTGCGCCGGGACTCGCGCCGGGATTCGCGCTGGGACTCGCGCCGGGACTCACGCGCCTGCAGCGAGGACCGCGGGGGGCGCCGCGGAGGGTGTGAGCGACGCGAGCCGGGCGGGTGGGCCGCGGAGGACGCGGCGGAGAGCGGGGCCGCCAGGGACGCCGCGGCCGCCGCGGCCCGTCTGTTCGGATTCCGGCGCATCTGCCGCGAGTTCCGCGGCTTGCGGGAACCGTGCGCCCTGCGGACGGCCCGTTCGCCTGCGTTCTGCGACTGGGACATCGTTCTCCTCCACCGCGCCCCTGGTCCCCGGACGCGAGCGCGTTCGGGGACCAGGAAACGGAGCCGGCCGGGGGCACGTCAGACCCGGTTGCCGTTGCTGCCACGGCGCCGCAGGTACCAGGTGCCGCCCACCGCCGCGGTGGCCAGCACGGCCGCACCCGCCATGAGCTCGGTCATGCCGGAGTCGTCGCTGGTGGAGCCGACACCGGTCTTCATGCCGCCCTTCGGGGGCATGGCGGGGGTCGTGGAGGAGCCGGAGCCCGCGCCCGAACCGGACCCGGAACCAGAACCGGAACCGCTGCCCGTACCGGGGCTCGCACTCGAACCCGAACCCGAACCCGAGCCGGAGCCCGAACCGGAGCCCGCACGCGAGCCCGGCGCCGAGCCGGTGGAAACGACCAGGTCGCCCGTGGCCTCCTTGCCGCTGTGGCACTTGACGCCGACGCCGTACGTACCGGCCTTCGCGCTGTTCGGGACCTTGAAGGTGCCGACGACGGAATCCTTCTGCGTGCCGGGCTTGAGCTGGAACGAGGCCGGGCCGCCGACGGCGCTGGCGTCGCCCGTGCCCGAGCCGTTGGCGCCGCAGGCGGTGGTGTTCACCGTGACCTCGGCGCCGGGCTTCGCGGGGTTCGGGCCGACTTCCAGCTTGCCGAAGTCCCCGGCGAGCGCGGGAGCGCTCGCCAGCCCGAGGGCGGCTATGGACAGGGCGGTCCCGGTGAGCACTCGTGAGTTACGCATGCTTGTTCCTCCGTGAGCGCGGCCGCGGCACTTCGATGTGCCACCGAAAGGAGTGGGGGGTCCGCGCTCCTCAGAGCCGAGCGAACCGGGATCCGGCCCCTCCCGCACCCTGACGTCACATCAGAACCACCGGTCCGGAACCGCCCCCGGCCCCGACCGGCGGGCGTAAGAGCAGGTCACCGACGGTAACCGCACAGTAACCGGAAGGGCGGCCCCCGGGCGTGGCAAACGAGTGAACCCCGGGGGCGCACGGCACCCGCCGTGAATCACACGGAACGGTGACCCCACAGTCGGAGGGGGCGCTTCCGCCGGGGGCGCGCGTATGCTCTGCGCCCATGGGGGAGGAGACCGAGGTCCCCGTCAACACCGAGATGCACGGCGAGACTTGGCGGGTCCGCATTTCCACGTCCGGCGGGGACGTCCTGGGTGCCGGCATCCTGCTGGCCGCCGATGCGGTCCTCACCTGCGCCCACGTCATTCCCTCCGGCCCCCGTGACCCCGCCTTCCCCTCCGCTCCCACCGGCGACGTGCTGGTCGAGCTGGTCGGGGTGCCCGGCGCCCGCCCCGTGGCGGCCCGCGTGGCCGACGGCTGCTGGGTGCCCGAGCTGGAGGACTCCCGGGGCGACGTCGCCCTCCTGACCCTGGACGAGCCGCAGGACGCCCGCCACGCCGCCCCGCTGCACCGCGTCGCACCCACGCGCGGCCGGACCGTATGGATGTGCGGCTTCCCCAGCACCAGGGAGCTCAAGGACGGCGTGTGGTTCCGGGCCACCCTCGCCGGGCCGTCGGGGCCGCGCGGCGAGTGGGTGCAGATGTTCCCCGTGACGCCCGAGGAGACGGTGCGCCCCGGCTTCAGCGGGGCCGCCGTGACGGACGCGGAGACCCATCGCGTCCTCGGCATGGTCGTCAGCCGCTACGACGACCGCTCCTCGGCCGCGCCCGCCGACCAGCGGCTGCACCTGTCGTACATGATCCCCATCGAGACCGTCGTCCGGCACCTGCCGGCCATCGCCCGCTACGTGAGCGGCGAGCGGGGCAACGGCCTGCCCTCGGTGCCGCGGAGCGCGGCCCGGGACCGTGACTTCGCCCGCTGGCTCGCCCGCTGGTTCGCCGGCGCGGAGGGCACGCGGCGGGTGGAGGCGATCGTCATCAAGAAGGGCGAGGCGGTCCGCTCGGCGACGCTCAGCAGGGCGGTCGCCCTGGCCGACCGCGAACTCCCCGCGGACGGCCCGGCTCCGCCCGCCGGCCCCACCGGGTCCGACGGGCCCGGTGCGTTACCCGGCGGCCCCGGCACGTTCCGCCAGGACCGGAAGCAGCTGTGCAAACAGCCGGCACAGCCGCCGCAACCGACGCAATCGACGCAGCCGCCGCACCAG
>NZ_JBAMDC010000062.1:0-25718 GCF_036961605.1 Streptomyces sp. KLMMK | reverse complement strand
GACGTTGTACCTCTCCGACGCCGACGTGGCGCCGCTGGGGCGCGACTACCTGGGCCGGGCCCTCGCGGCCGCACGTCGCCGCGGGGGCGCCTGGGCGCAGCCGTGGATGTACCGGCTGGACGGGGCTGCGGAGCTTGCGGAGCACAGGGCAGTCGTCGACCTGCGTCCCCGGCCGGGCCGCGACGGCCGGCCCTACTGCACGGCGACCGCGAGCCCCGGAGGGGTGCTGCGACCGCTCCCCGGCGAGGTCATCGTCCGGCGCAGCATGCTGCACTGCGGCAGGGTCACCGATGTCGCCGTCATGTACCCGCCGCCGGGCCCTGCGCCGGACCCCGGCGACCGGCGCGATTGGCGGGCCCCCTTCCATTGGGGCGCGATGCTGCTGGAGCGCCGGCTGTTCGATGCGGTCGGCGGCTACTGCAGGCGCTACTACGGCTGGGGCGGCGAGGACGACGACCTGTTCGTGAAGGTCGCCTCGCGGACTCCGGTGACCATGGCCTGGGCCGACACCGGTACGGACATCAGCTGTCTGCACTTCGAGCATTCCTACCCTTACAGCGGTACGCCGGAGCGGGAGGCCAACAGCGATCTGTATGCGCGGCGGACGGCCGAGGGTCCGGAGGCCATGATCGGGCAGGACCTGGCCGACGCGCGGGCGGCGGCCAGGCCCTGAGGCTGCCGCCGGCTCCCGCCGCGCTCACGGCACCAGTTCGTAGCATTCGGCCCCCGGCCGGCCGGCACCCGCGGCGCGTCGCAGCCGGTGCCGGGGGAAGCGGCGTTCCGCCAACGGCTCTCCCAGCATGCTTCGGTAGCGGTCGAGGGCCCGTTCCAGCCGGGCGTGTTCGACGGCGCGCGGCACACGCCGGCCTTCGTGCCGCAGGTGGAAGGCCACCCAGTCCAGCGCGGGCACGACGAAGATGCCACTGGCCGCCATCAGGGCTCCGAAGGCGAGGTCCTCCGCACCCCAGCGGGTGGCGTACTCCTCGGGGAACCCGCCCACGCTCACCGCGTCGGCACGCTTCACACAGAGGCTGTGGCCGCTGACCATGCCGGGCAGGTCCCAGAAGCCGATCACCCGGCCGTGGCCGAAGTCCTTGAAGTACCGGCTCTCCTTGACCAGTTCGAACGAGGTCCGGTCGCAGTGAGGGACGTCCCGGGCGGCGGTGGTCAGCACGTAACGGTCACCGCCCCGGTCGCTCAGCCACCGCCAGTCCCGTTCGATGCGCGGCGGGTGCGCACCGTCCGGGGCGGAGAAGACGTCGGGGCCGGTGTTGTCCCGGAAGCCCGTGAACATGCAGCCCTCGGTATGCTGCTGCCGCAGCGCCAGCAGTGCCAGCGCATCCCGTGACATGCGGATGTCGTCGTCCAGGAACACCACGGTGGAGCCCTGGGCCACGGTCAGCCCGACGTTGCGGGCCGCCCCCGCGCCCAGGCCGACGGGGTTGTGGACGACCGACACCGGCACCGTGAGGCCCGCGTCGAACACCATCCGGCGCACGGGCGGGTCGGAGCCGTCGTCGACGACCACCACC
Source organism: Streptomyces sp. KLMMK (assembly GCF_036961605.1). Lineage (NCBI taxonomy): Bacteria > Bacillati > Actinomycetota > Actinomycetes > Kitasatosporales > Streptomycetaceae > Streptomyces > Streptomyces sp. KLMMK. The sequence goes on along the minus strand of NZ_JBAMDC010000062.1, from coordinate 24,186 downwards.
TCGAAGCCGCGCCAGAGCTGGGCCTCCAGCCCGGCCAGCGTTCCGGCCAGCGACCGGGCGCCGTTGTACGTGGCGACGACGACCGAGACCGGCTCCGAGATCCCCTCCGGCATACGGTCGAGGGGGCCGGTCGGGGCGGGACCGGTCAAGGCGAGGCCGGTCAGGGCAAGACCGGTGCGGGCGCGGAAGGCTCGTTCGGCCCCGGAGTAGTCGTTGCCGTGCGCCCGCAGGCCGTCCAGGACGGTGGCTGTCGCGACCGCCCTCGTCACGAACGCCTGACCAGGTAGGGCGGCATGGCGAGCAGATCGATGTCCGGGCTCGCCACCATGAGGTCCACCCCCTGCTCGGGCGTGAGCACCATCGGCTCCCCCTTGATGTTGAGCGAGGTGTTGACGACCCCGGGCAGTCCGGTCTCCTCGGCCACCGCGCCGAGCAGCGCCCCGAACCCGCTGTCCGCGTCGGGGACGAGCTGCGCCCGGGTCGTACGGTCCACGTGCACTCCCGCCGGCGCGCGCTCGATCCGCTCGCGGCCCACCAGGTGCATGTTGAGCATGTAGTCGCTCAGCCCCTGCACCGGGGGTTCCATGTCCAGCGCGCGGAAGCCCTCGGCGGTCAGCGAAAGGGCGGCGGGCCGCCAGGGCTCGCGTCCCTTGACCCGGTTGAGACGGTCCAGCGTCGTACGGTGCCGGGGCGAGGCGAGCAGGCTGCGGGCGCCCAGCGCCCGGGGCCCGAACTCGTTCGGGCCGTCGAACCAGGCGACCACCTCGCCCTGCGCGATCGCGGCCGCGACCTCGGACAGCAGCCGGTCCTGCTCCAGGGCGACAGCGGTGCAGCCCGCGCGCTCCAGTGCCTTCTCGACCGCCCGGGCCGGCACCGGTGGCCCGAAGAAGACGGGTTGTCCCGCCTCGGCGGGCAGCGGGGCGGGCATGTTGCCGAACAGTGCCTCCGCGAGCAGCGCGGCGCCGAAGACCGTCCCCCCGTCGTTGGGCGCGACCGTGCCGGAGACCCTGGCGTAGCCGCTCTCCAGCGCGATCCTGCGGTTCATGTGCGCGTTGAGCGCGACGCCGCCGGACAGCAGCAGGGTGTCCTCGCCGGAGAGCCGCCGGGCCCGGGCGGCCAGGGCGAGCCCGGCCTCCTCCACGGTCAGCTGGGCGTCGGCGGCGAACGGCGCGTAGTCGAACGCGTTGGCCGAGGAGTCCGTGTACGGGAACACGTTCTCCTCGAAGGCGGCGAGCCACTGCTTGCCCAGCTTCTCCCAGCTCGGGCCGCCCGCCAGGTCGCCCCGCAGCCGCGGGTCGAGGGAGAAGCCGCCGGTCGCGGCGTCGAAGGAGAGGAACCGCATGTCGCTGGTGCGGCCGTAGGAGCTCAGCCCCATCAGCTTGCCCGCGCCCCACCAGCCCAGCTTCGCGTACGCGGCCGCCGCGCCGTAGAACATGCCCAGCGACCAGCACTTGTCGTAGCGCTCCAGCAGCCGGAAGCGGCCGTGGTCGGCGTGGAAGAGCGAGGTCGAGCCGTCGCCGCCCCAGCCGTCGGCGACCAGGATGTCCGCCCTCGCGTAGGGGTTGAGGAAGTAGGCACCCGCGGCGTGGCACAGGTGGTGGTCGAAGAAGGTGATGTCGCGTGTACCCAGACGGGAGGCGAGGTTCGGCAGGATCGTCCCGGTCAGGGCATCGGTGACGTGCACCCCGCAGGGGATGCCGGGCGCCTCGGTGACCGGGGTGCCGGGTGGGGCGTCCGCCCACGCGTAGCCGATCGCCTGGATCTCACGGGGATGCACACCGAAAGCGTCCAGCAGCACGCGCACGGCATCCTCCGGGCCCTCGCCCGGGGCGTGCCGCCGGCGGCTGACGCGTTCTTGCTCCAGCGCACCGACCACCTTGCCGTCGACGGCGAGACAGACGGCGCCGTCGTGACAGCCGGGGACATCGGGGCGGCCGACGAGACCGAGGACGATCATCCGCACCTCCAGGAGGACAGCGCATGGCCTGCCGCACCAGAGTGACGTGACGTGGCCGCGCGACCCCGTGTCTGTTCGACGGATGTCCCGTTTCACTCCTCGATCGGCCGGTTCGGCGGACTTGCGGATCGCAAACAGCCGGGCGGTCCCGTGGAGTTCCGGCAGCGCCTCCGCTCAGCGGTAGGGCCTCCCTATGAGCCGCTCGGTCGCGATGAGCCGCTCGGTCGCGCGGAGAGTCGGTTCTTGCGGATCCCCCTTGCCGTCGGACGGGCGCCAGCCCAGCCTGGCCACGGCGATAAAGGTGACGGCCTGCCTCAAGCCGCCTCTCCCGGAGATCCGCAGGACGTCCTCGGCGAGCACGTCCACCGGGTCGTCACGGTGCCCCGCGATCCGCCCGTCCCCGCCCCGCACCCGCAGAAGCTCGTACTCGAAGGCGAGACGCGCCAGGTCAAGGCACCGGTCCCCGGCGTTCAGCAGGTCGATGTCGACGATCCCGGAGAGCCTGTCGCCGGCCACCAGGACATTGGTGAAATTGAGATCACCGAACACGAGGTCCGTGCGCGGTTGCGGAGCCGGCGCCGCCGCCAGCCACGTCCCGAGACGATCGCACAGCCGGGCCGCCCGCGCCGAACGGGCCCGTGCGGCGGCCCACCAGCCCATGGCATCGTCCCGCACGGCGGCCGCGATCCAGCACTGCCCGCGCGGGCTCCCCTCCCCCGCTCCGGCCTGCAGCTCCACCGCGGCCCGTAGCGCGTGCAACGCTTCCGGGCCCGGCCCCTTCACTGCCGGAGCGCCCGGCATCCGCTCCTGCACCAGCGTGTACCCGCCGGGCGACGGCCCATGGACGAGCGTCCGGGCCGTCGGGTGACCACGTCGCCGCAACTCATCGCTGCGCGCGACCCGTTCCGCGATGCCGTGGTCGCCACCGGCGTACCACTTCACGACCACCGGCCTCTCGTCCGCCGTCACGGCGAAGAACGTCGTCCCCCTGCCCCAGGGTGCGGCCGTCACATCCGTTACGTGGAGACCGAGCTGCCGGGCGGCAGCCCGAGCCCGCTCCGCCATCGCATTCGACATGCCGGTGCCCTGCCCCGTCCGCCACAGCGGTACGCATGAGATGGCGTCGTGACAAATGTGCCGCCGCCGTTGTCGGCACTTGCGGACACCGGATAAGGCGACTGTTCCAACAAGGCAGGCCCCGCCGTCCGCAATTGGCAATGCCCCCTCGCGGGAGGGGACATTGTGGACTACTTGGCGCGCGCCTTGCGACCCTTTGGCGGCTCGCATTCCTTCGCGGCTGCGATGAAGGGCTTGAGCGCATCATGGAGCTTATTCAGCGAGTCGGGCCCGAGCTCGATCTGGTAATACTGGACAGACGGGATCAACCTGGCTTCGAATTCGCTGCTTCCATCCTCATCGTCCTTCGCGGCCCCGACCCGCACTTCCATACCCGGGACTGCGAACGTGTGCAGATGGACATCCCCGGTCACGGTCGGATCGAGGTCGTCGTAAGCTTCGACCTTCACCCATGCCTCCTGGGTGATGGACTGGTCTCCCACCGTCAATGTTCTGCCTCCCTTCCGCACGCCCGGCTCGCTTTGCCGCGATTCGTCTACCTCAATAAACCTGGTACCCATCAACGCCCCTTCTCAAGAACGACCAAATCCTAGCTGCTGCCGGTGAGTTGCACTTACACAGGAAGACGCCGGGAGGTCCCTTTTCGGTGCTCCAGCGCTGCCGGCCCCAACTGCCGGCTGAAGTCTGCTCCCCCGCGTGTGATCCGGAGTGTGACGCAACGTCGGGTGCCGGCAACGACCGAGCCCATGCTCAGCCACAGCTCGCACATCGAGGCCGCTCCCCGGCACAGGAAGAGGAATGCGTGGGAGCGACGCACAGCGCGACGGCACTTCCGCACGAAAACTCAAGCCAAGCAGAGCCGTATATCAAGACGACTGCCGGATGTGCAGAGCAGTCGTGGGGGGAGGACGCGTGCAGAGCTTGCCGCATCGGCTGGTGTAACGACGCACCCTCGCAGTCGTCGGAGAGGGCGAGCAGGCCAGGGATGTGTTCCTCAGCCGGCCGCCGGTCGAAGGTCACCAGCATGCCGCGGGCCGGCGGAACACGGATGCCCACGGCCTGGCAGCCGTAGATCGGCCGTCTAGTGCCTGTGCCGGGTGCCCGGCTCTGTGCGCTCTTCGCTCTGGTGGTCCGGGCCGGTGAGAGCGCGGGCGGCGCGGAGCAGACGGTGGGCGAGGGGGCCGAGGCCGATGCCGAGGAGTTGTTCGGCGATGTGGTGGGGGTTGTCGGCGGCGAGGTCGAGAGTGCTGGTGGTCTCGTCGAGGGGGCGTACCCGGTCGGGGAGGGCGTATGTGCGGGCGCGGACGGTTTCGGCGTCGGCGTCGGCGGGGACGGTGGCGTGGAAGGTGTAGCAGGCGGGGGCGGCGGCCGGGCGGGCCGCGACGTAGGCGGCCACGTCGGTGGCCGGCAGTTCACGGACGGCGGCGCGGTGGCCGGTGGGGGGTGGGGTCGGCCTCGGGTCCGGTGCTCCTGGGCACGGGGAGCGGGGCGATGGCGGCCTGGATCGCGGTCACCTGGTGGCCTCCAGCCGCACCGCCAGGGCCAGGAACCAGTCGGCCGGAACTCCTGACCGCGGCCGGCACGGCAACGGGGTGGCGCCATGACTTACAACGAAGCACTCGCCGAACGCATCAAAAAGCGGCTGGAGCCCGAGGGGGTGGTCGCAAAGAAGATGTTCAACGGCCTGACCTTCCTCCTCCACGGAAACGCGCTGGCCAACCTGTACGACGAGGGCCTCATGGTGCGCGTCGGCAAGGAAGGAACCGCCGAGACCCTTGCACGCCCCGGCGCCGCGCCTCTGGTGATCCGGGGCAAGGAACAAAAGGGCTGGGTCGTGCCGGCGGAGGAAACCCTCGACGACGACGTCCTGGACGACTGGCTGACCTGGGCCATGGACGTCACCGCCGAGCTACCGCCCAAGTGACCTTGCCCCGGCTGAGCCCGGAGCCACGCCGACGTCACCGGGAAACGGCCCGGCCGTAGCGGGCCGGTGACATCACTTCTCATCGACATGTCCTCCGGCTCGCCGCCACCCTGACGTCCGAGCCGGATTCCCGCCACGGGCGGGAGCGGAGCGGTCTTCTTCACAGAGTCGGCCAGTGGCGCCGTCTTGACGTTCCACTCCCCTACGGCGTCACTCGTGCGAGCGGTCGGCGCATGACACAGCCCGCGTCAGGGCAACTATGTGGCGTTATAGCCTAGTTGAGACAGAAGGGTGTTCCATGCGACGCCACATCCTGAAGGCCCTCGGTGCGCTGGCCGCCGCGCTGACGCTCTCCTTCACCGTCCCGGGTTCGGCCTCCGCCGCATCCGGTCAGCTCGTCCTCAACGGGCGCGCCTTCACCAACCCGTCCGGGTGCTACCGCAACCTCAACGCGCCACTGTCCATCCAGAACCGCACTCGCACCGTCGCATTCGTCCACTCGTCCCCGGACTGCACCGGACCCGCAGAGCCCGTCCCGGCCGGCGGAACCTTCGCCGCCAGCTCGGGACACAGCGTCCGTATTTAGGACGCCCGACGAGCAGGGCTGGGGCGCGGCTCCTCCGTCGTGCTCACGACACACCCGTCACACCTGGCTACGAGCCAGACCCTCGGCACCTGGCACCAAGGCGTGACCGACGAGCATCACAGTGGGCTGAGGCGGGCCTTGAGCAGGCAGAACTCATTGCCTTCGGGGTCGGCCAGGACATGCCACTGCTCCTGCCCTGTCTGGCCGATGTCGGCCGGACGCGCACCGAGCTTCAGGAGGCGTTCGAGCTCGGCGTCCTGATCGCGGTCGGTGGCGTTGACGTCGATGTGCAGCCGGGACTTCCCCTTCTCCGGCTCATCCCTGCGACTGAGGATGATCGTCGGCTGCGGACCACCGAACCCTTCGCGCGGACCGATTTCAATGCAGTCCTCCTCGCGATCGAGTACGACGAAGTCCAGGACCTCGCACCAGAACCGCGCCAGCACCTCAGGGTCGCGGCAACCGAGGACGAGCTCACTGATACGACACGCCATGACGAAACCTGCTCTCAGCCTGGGAACTGCCGGGGAGGCCACACTCGAACCTCATGGGCTCCCGGCAGTGAACGACCCGGCGACCGTACCGGACGAGACCGGCACGGTCGAAGCGATTTCAGGGCCACCCTGTCCGGACAGCCGGGCAAAGCCATTGACCGTGCAGCGAGAAAGCTGACTTCGACAGACGACCTGGCGCTCGTTCCAGGAGGGTGGCCTCCTCTCCGTCGTCGCCTGCCGACGGCAGCTGTACTCCCGCATGATGGACGACCGCGGCCTCAAACGCCGCCCTGCGGACTCACCCCTTCCGCACCTGCAACGCCCCTGTTCTCCGCCGGCACACGCCACCGGGTCTGGTCTGCCCCGGATCGCCGGCCGAACCGGTGTCGGAGCGGTGCCGACCACGGACATCCAGACCCCTGCGTTCCCCTCCTTCCTGGGGTGGCCACTCGCGCGAGTGGAGTCCTTGAGTCTCGTTAGCTCACACGGGTGACTTTCCGGGTTCTTTCGGGTGTATCGGGCATGCATGCCTTCCAGTAATTGCACCACCGGGGAGGCCGAAGTGAAGTGGATCAGGATGCCTGTGATGGCGGCGGTCGCCGCCCTGACCCTCACCGCAGGAATGACCGATGCTGCCGGCCGGACGAGCAGCGCGCCGGTCTCCGAGCCCAGAGCCGCAGCCCCCATGGATCACACCGGGAGTCAAGGCGCCGAGGTGGTCATCCCGGCAGGCGGGGCCGCAACGGCCATCGCGTCGTGCCCAGCGGGCCGTGAACCGAGCGGAGGCGGCGGCATCAGATCCGGTAAGGGGCTCTTCCTGACCGGCTCCTCACCCCAAGGCAATGCATGGGTAGTCAGGTTCAGCAACAAATCGCCCGTGGAGCGGCGAGGTTCAGCCTTTGCCGTCTGCACCGCCCAGTCCCACACGCGTGTGGCCGACACCCCCCTCACGGTACCCGCCCGCCAACAGAGCGTCAGCAGCTTCCTGAGTTGCCCTGCCAACCAGGTACCCAGCGGTGGAGGGTGGGAGGCGACAGGCTCCGACGTCGTCGGGCTGCGGTTCACCTCGTCGACCAATTCGTACCACGCCGTAGTGTTCAACAACTCGGACGCGGTGCAGAGCTTCAACGCGGTCGCCCTGTGCTCGACGGTCGCCCATGAGCCCCGGCTCGGCAACCAGATCACCGTCCAGCCCGGCGATGAGGCGGTTGCGACCGCCAATTGCGACCCCGGCCAAGTGGCCAGCGGTGGTGGCTCTTTCCCCAGCGGCCAGGCATTCATCGGCGCCTCTCGCGCACTCGCCAACGGCACCGGATGGCAGATCACTGCCGAGAACACGACAGGCACAGCCCAGAAAGTCACTGCAGAGGCGATCTGCACATCATCGTGAACACATCGCCACGAGACGGCACCCACCGGACGGCTACCGCTGTCCGGCACCCGCTCCGTCCTACTGCCGGTGCACACCAAGGGCGCTTCCTACGCCACGCACCGCCGGGCCGCGGCAAAGGCGTGCGTGACCCCTTGACGCCACACTGCTCCCGATGCTCCGCTCGGCGGCGACGCCTGCCCCGTCACTCCAGTGCTGTCACCGCAGGCTTCCGGCGGCGGCACGGCCGAGGTGACGGCCCTCGGGAGAGAAGGCCGGAATGACGGCTGCTATCCGGCCCGTGGGGCTCGCCTACTTGGTCTGCAACTTCCCCAGCGGGTTGGGGTCTTCCTCCAGTGCAGTGGCCGCCGCCTGCCAGCTGGTGTCCTCGGAGTAGAGGGCGCTGCGCAGGAAGGCCGTAGTGAGTTGCTGGACGAGGGCGACGCGGGCGGGACTCTCATCCGTCGTCTCGGCGACCTCGTACCCGGGGATGCCTCCGAGTGAGTGCTCTGCCCCGAAGAGCGTGAGCAGGCTCTTGCTTCGCGGGCTGTAGGTGTAGGGGTCGGTGAACCAGTCCGGTCCGCGCGTGGACAGGTGGGACTGGTCGTTGTCCCCGGCGACGATGAGGGCGGGCATGGTCATGGTGGCGAAGGACGGCTTCATGAAGGGGAAGTTCTCGGCGGCGAACGGGGTCAGGTCGTCGCCCAGGCCGGTCAGGGCGAGCAGCACGCCCGCCTTGACGCGGGGGTCGGACAGGTCCTCGCCGGGTATGCCGTCGGAGTCGAGGATGCGCGCGCCCAGCAGTGTGCTTGCCGTCTGGGCTCCCCAGGAGTGGCCTGCCACGGCGATGCGGCTGCGGTCGAGGCGCCCGGCGAGGCCTGGGACGGAGGCTTCCAGGATGTCGAGTCCGTCCAGTACGCGCTTGAGGTCCTCGATACGGAAGCGCCAGATCCGCGGCGTGCGCGGGTCCTCGGCGGGGAGAGCGAGTGTCCTGGAGTCGAGGTGCGTGGGCTGGATGACCACGAAGCCGTGGGCGGCCCAGGAGTCCGCCAGTGGCGCGTAGCCGTTCATCGACCAACCGAAGCCGTGCGAGAAGACGATGACGGGCAGTTCGCCGCCGGTCGCGGGAGCGGAGACGCGGACCTGGAGGTCCTCGCCGCGGCCCGGGGCGGGCACGACGACCGGCTTCGCGGATACCACCGTGGTGGGCGCGCCTGCGGTCTTCTGTGCAGTCATGGTGTTCGTGTCGGACATGGAAGTGCCTTCCGTCCAGTTTCTTCGGAGTCTTGGCGTGGTGGGCCCGGCGTGGTGGGCACAGGCCAGGCAGGGAACGCAGGAGCGTTTCTCGTGCGCAGGCACATCGACGCCGGGTGTCGATGACCGCGCGCGCTCTTCTCTCCGGGGGAAGGTGATGGATGGCGGAGGGCGATGGACAGCCTTGCCCCCCGGTCTGCCACCATGAGGGAAGCGGAACCTTGTTCCGGTTACGATACGGAGCACTGTTCCGCTTTGCAAGCGGTGCAGCACAGAAGGAGCGTCGCGGTGAACGACAGCGGTCAGAGCGCGGGAAGCGCGACCGGATCCAAGCGCAAGGACGCCCGGCGCAATCAGCAGACCCTGCTGGATGCGGCGGCCGCGGTCTTCGTCGCGTCGGGCGTGGAAGCGCCGGTACGCGACATCGCCGCCAAGGCCGGCGTCGGGATGGGCACGATCTACCGCCACTTCCCCACCCGGGCGGACCTCATCATCGCCGTCTACCGCCACCAGGTCGACGCCTGCGCCGAAGCCGGGCCGGCCCTGCTGACGACGAGCCCGACTCCTCACGCCGCCCTTGGACAGTGGGTCGGCCTCTTCGTCGACTTCCTGGTCACCAAACACGGCCTCGCCGCCGCACTGCAGACCGACAGCTCCGGCTTCGAAGCCCTGCACGCCTATTTCCTCGACCGCCTCCTGCCGGTGTGCACCCAGCTCCTCGACGCGGCCACTGCCTCCGGCGAGATCCGCTCCGGCCTCGACGCCTACCAGCTCATGCGCGGCATCGGAAACCTCTGCATCGGCGCCGACAGCGACCCCCGCTACGACGCACGCCGACTGGTCGCACACCTCGTCGCAGGACTACGCCAATCCTGCTGACCGATCACACCCTTGCCCCGGCCGGAGGCCCTTGCCCTGACCGGGGGCCCTTGCCCTGGTGGGGATGACACCGAGCGCACGCCATCCGAACGGTGCGCACCTGGGCGATCACGGCCTCGCGCCCGGCAAGGTCACCGTTGAAATCAGGCCTCCCGGTCGGCACCGGCACCGGTGCCGCCGAGCAGGATGTACCGGGCCGGGCAGTGCCGTGGCTGCGACCACTGCCCGGCCCGGAGGCCTCAGCCCTGCGACACGAGCGCGGGGCGATCGTGCTCGTGCTCGTGCTCGCAGGCGTCGTCGATCCCGTAGGTGTCCCACGCCGGGAACGGGTCGGCGGCCGGGAGCCCTTCGCCGTCCTGCATGAGGCAGTCGGCGAGGGCGGCCCGGAGTTCCTCGCTGCGTAGGCCGGTGCCGATAAAGACCAGTTCCTGGCCCTGCGCACCGTCCGTGTCCGTGTCCCGGAATCCGGAGGGCTCGAAGCGGGCGACGGAGCCGGCCTGCGACCACAGGCCGGTCACCCGGGGACGGCTCGCCAGCCGGAAGAACCCCTTGGAGCGCAGGATCCGGCCGTAGGCCCCGCTGTCGAGGCCTTCGGTGACGAACTCCCACAGGCGGCCGGGATGAAACGCGGCGTCCGAGCGGAAGACCGTGCTGGAGATGCCGTACTCCTCGGTCTCCGGAACGTGGTCCCCGTTGAGCTCCATGACCCAGCCCGGGGCCTGCTGCGCCCGCTCCAGGTCGAACAGCCCGGTCCCGAGCACGTCACCGAGGGCCACGCGCCCACGGGTGGCGGTCACGATCCGGGCGGGCGGGTTGAGCCGGGCGAGGGCTGCCCGCAGCCGTTCGGCACTCTCCTCGTCGACGAGGTCGGCCTTGTTGAGCACGATGACGTCGGCGAATTCGATCTGGTCCATCAGCAGGTCGCTGACGGTGCGCTCGTCGTCCTCGTACTGGTCGAGCCCGCGCTCGGCGAGCCCGTCCCCTCCTTCCAGTTCGGGCAGGAAGTTGGCGGCGTCGACGACGGTGACCATCGTGTCGAGGCGCGCCAGGTCGTCCAGGGTGGCGCCGTCGTCGCGGGGGAAGGCGAAGGTCGCCGCCACGGGCATCGGTTCGGAGATGCCGCTGGACTCGATGAGGAGGTGGTCGAAACGGTCCTCGCGAGCGAGCCGGCCGACCTCTTCCAGCAGGTCGTCGCGCAGGGTGCAGCAGATGCACCCGTTGGTCATCTCGACCAGCCGTTCCTCGGTGCGCGACAGGGCGGCCTCGCCACCGCGCACGAGCGCGGCGTCGATGTTGACCTCGCTCATGTCGTTGACGATGACCGCGACGCGCAGACCCTCGCGGTTGCTCAGCACGTGGTTGAGCAGGGTGGTCTTGCCCGCCCCGAGGAAGCCGGACAGGACGGTGACCGGCAGCCGGCCGCGCACGCCCGTCATCGGTCAGCCCTCGGGGCGCAGCAGGCCGCGCTCGTAGGCCTTGACCAGGCGCTGCGGCACCAGGTGGGCTACGCCGTCGACGGTCACCGGCACGAGGTGCGGCGCGGCCGCCTTCCACTGCGCGCGGCGGTGGCGGGTGTTGCTGCGGGACATCTTCCGCTTGGGTACGGCCATGGGTTCGGGGTCCTCTCCGGTCGGTGCACGATCGACGCTATATGAAAATGGATCCCATTACCAACTCTGCCGCCACAAGATCTCCGGGCTGAACACGAGCACCCCCCGTCATCGCCACAGACAGGGCGCGAAACCGACAGGCAGCGGGCTCGGGACGTACGGGAGCCGCCCATGGCTGATCACTCGAAGTGGACCCCGGGCACTGGTGCGCGCCCTGCGGGCAGGCAGTATCGCCAACCGGCAGCACGACGTGCTGATCGACAGCACCGCACGGCAGTGAGAGCACCGAGGCCGAGAGCTGAGGGGTGTGCCCCCGGTGGCCGGTCGGTGCACCCGCCGGCGGGGGCGAGTTCCGGCCGGAGAGGAGGAATCGCATGGTACGGACGCAGCGCTTGTTTCATGCTGCCGAACACCCTCGTCGGGTCTCGCCCCCGCCTCTTGAAGAACTGGAGTTCGCCGATGCGCCCCCGCCCGAGCGCTCTGTTCGCCCCGTTCACCCTGTTCACCCTCGCTCTCCTCCTGGCCATGGCCACCGCCGCCTTCCAGCCGACGGCTGCCGCCCCACCGCGGCGGGCGGCTTCCCTGAACTACGCCTGTGACTGCGCCGGCAACGACGACGTGCTCGATCTACGGGGTACCCCGACGGCAGCGCTTCCCGGACGCGAAAAGGACAACAACCCGGTCAACGTCTTCGCCGACCGTGGGGCTTGGCATGCGTACGCCCTGCCGGCAGGGGGCGCCCCGGGCGGCTACGGCGGATTCACCGGTCCCCTCTACATCGCCCAGGAGTACCCCTGGTGGTTGAGCACCTCCTTCAGCCGCATCCAGCTGAGCGAGGACGGCCGCCCGCTCGGCCTTGCCGGCGGCGGACCGCCGCGCTTCACCTCCCGGCCCGGATCCCTGTTCCAGGCCTACGACCTCGGCGGCGGCCTTCGACTCACCCTTGAGCTGCGGTACGCCACGCACCGCACCGCGCTCGTAGGGGCCATGGTGCGCAACACCGGCCGTACCCCGCGCACCCTCGGCGCCGCCTGGTCCGGAAGTCTGCTGCGGCCTGCCGAGGCACCCATGAGACGGGCGCCGTCGCTGGTCGTCGCGTCCCGGGGCGTCGCCGTCGACTTCGCCAAGGTGCGTGCGGCGGACGATTTCCTCACCGACGGCACCGAACGGTTCGAGGTCCGGCACCGGGACCCGGTGCGTACGACCCTGTCGGAGGACGGGGACTCCTACCGTACGGAACTGGCCGCGCCCTTCACCCTCGCGCCCGGCGCGGCACGCTCGCTGGACTGGACCGAGAGCTATACCTTCACGGAGGCCGAGCGCATCGCGGAAGCCGGTGAGGTGCGGCGGGTGCTCGCCGACCCGGCGCGGGCCGTCCGGGCGGCGGAGGCCCGCTGGCGCGGGTACGTCGACGGCGTGACCGCCGGGGTACCGGCCGGCCGGCGGCGGCTCGCCGTCAAGGCGCTGGAGACGCTGGTGACCAACTGGCGCAGCGCCGCCGGGAGCCTCGCACACGACGGGATCACGCCGTCCCTCTCGTACAAGTGGTTCGCGGGCGGATTCTGGGCTTGGGACACCTGGAAGCAGGCGGTCGGCACGGCGCGCTTCGATGCGGGGCTCGCCGAGGCGCAGATCCGCTCGGTGCTCGACCATCAGATACGACCCGGTTCCACGACCCGCCCGCAGGACGCGGGGATGATCCCGGACGCCGTCTTCTACAACGATCCGCAGCGGGGCGGGACCAACTGGAACGAGCGGAACAGCAAGCCGCCGCTGGGCGCCTGGTCGGTGTGGCAGGTCTACGAGCGGAGCGGGAACAGGGGCTTCCTGCGGGAGGCGTACCCGAAGCTGGCCGCGTACCAGGAGTGGTGGTACCGCAACCGGGACCATGACCACAACGGGCTCGCGGAGTACGGCGCGACCGTGGACCCCGCCAACGGCTCGACCGGGCAGCAGCGGCTGGCCGCGGCCTGGGAGAGCGGCATGGACAACGCGCCCCGCTTCGACGCCGCGCCGGGCACCTCGGTCGTGCGGAACCGGGACGGCTCGGGGCGGGTGATCGGCTACTCGCTGACTCAGGAGTCCGTGGACCTCAATGCCTATCTCGCCGTCGACCAGGAACATCTGGGCCGGATCGCCGCGGAGCTGGGGATGCGGGAGGCCGCCGAGACCTGGCGAGCCAAGGCCGCCGCCACCGGCAGGGCCGTACGGGCGAGGATGTACGACCCGGCAACCGGCTGGTTCCACGACACCGCGCTCGGCTCCGGCACCCGGCTGACGGACCGGGGAAGGGGCATCGAGGGCGCGATCCCTCTGTGGGGCGGCATCACGACCCGGGCACAAGCCGCCGCTGTACGCGGACGGCTGCTGGATCCGACCGAGTTCGGCACCGAGATGCCTCTGCCGACGGTCTCCAAGAGCTCGCCCTACTTCGCCGCGCGGCAGTACTGGCGCGGCCCCGTCTGGCTCGACCAGGCATACTTCACGATCACCGGGATGCGCCGTTACGGATTCGGCCGCGACGCCGACGCACTGGCCGTGAAGCTGACCGGGAGAGCAGCCGGTCTGACCGGCAACGGACCGATCATGGAGAATTACGACCCCCTGAGCGGAGCCGCCCTCAACTCCCCCAATTTCAGCTGGTCCGCGGCGCTTCTGCTGCCGCTGATCACGGGGCGGTAGCCGAGACCTCGGCTCCGAGGGCGGCCTCGGGCTCCCGGCGTTGCACGGATGACGAGGCCCGGGGAATCCCGCGAGCCGCAAAAGTCCTGCGGCATCCGGCGGTCTACTGTCGAACCCGATACCGAGGAGGACTCCGGATGCGCAGCGTGACCTATTCGATGGGTGTCTCGCTCGACGGCTACATCGTCGGGCCGGACGGCGACTTCGGCTGGACGGCGCCCGACGAGGAGGTCTTTCGCTTCTGGATCGACGAGATCCGGGAGGTCGGCGTCCATCTGCTGGGGCGACGGCTGTACGAGACGATGCTGTACTGGGAGACCGCCGACCAGGATCCATCGCTCGACGACTCCATGCTCGAGTGGGCCGCGCTCTGGAATCCGCTCCCGAAGGTGGTGTTCTCCACCACGCTGTCGGCGGTGCAGGGCCATGCCCGCCTGGCCTCCGGCGGCCTGGCGGAGGAGATCGAGCGGTTGCGGTCCGGGCCTGGAGAGGGCGACATCGCGATCGGCGGCGCGACTCTCGCCGCCGAGGCGGCCGCGTCAGGCCTGATCGACGAGTACCGGACCGTCGTCCACCCGGTACTGGTCGGCGGTGGCATTCCCTTCTTCCCCCGGCGCGAGCGCCGGGTGGACCTCGAACTCGTCGAGACCCGCACCTTCAGCTCGGGGGTCGTCTACCTCCGCCACCGCGTGACGCGCTAGCCACAGCAGCCGGACTCTGCGGGTCCGGAGAGCCAGGGGCATCGGGTCGGTACGGAAATGACAGGTGCGAATAACGACAGGTGCGAATGGTAGGTGCGCGGGCGGGTGATGTCTTCCTGTCCACCGGCGAGCGCCGCCGCCTTCCGCCCGGAATGAGACTCGGACGGATAGATGCGAGACTGACAGGGGTGGAGGTGGTGTCATGGCCGGCAGGGACGACTGGGCGGTCACCACCGGGGCGGACGAGCAGACGCTGGAACGGTTGCTCGCCGAGGCCAATGCGATCGTCCCCTACCAGTTGCCCGGACTCGTGAACCGGTGCGCCCGGGCACTCGGCCTGAACAGCGCCACGATCTACCTCGTCGACCTCCAGCAGCATCTGCTCATCCCTCTCGACGACCAGACCGAACGGCTGCCGGTGGACTCCAGCGAAGGAGGGTGGGCCTACCGCACACTTTCCCTGCGGGTCCACGAGTCCCAGGAGGACGTGGTGGTGTGGCTGCCGATGGTGGACGGCGCGGAGCGGCTCGGCGTGCTGGGCGTGCGGGCCGGGGTGCTGGACGGGGTGCGGCTGCGCCGGTGCCGGATGCTGGCGCGGGTCCTGTCCCTGGTGGTCACCTCCAAGCGCACCTACAGCGACTGGTTCGTCGCCCTCATACGCACGCAGGGCATGGATCTGCCCACCGAGATGCTGCGTGCCTTCCTGCCGCCACGCAGTGTCGGCCGCACCGGCGTGATCTCCACCGCCGTTCTGGAACCCGCCTACGAACTCGGCGGAGACGCCTTCGACCACTCGGTGAGCAAGAACATCCTGCACGCCAGCATCTTCGACGGGATGGGCCACGACCTCGTCTCGGGACTGACCACTTCCGTGGTGATGGCCGGCTGCCGCAACGGCCGCCGCTCCGGCGTCGACCTGCCGAACATGATCGAGACGGTTGATCAGACGCTCGCCCAGTGGCTTCCCGAACAGTTCTGCACGGGCGTGGTGTGCCAGCTGGACGTGGACACCGGCGTGCTGCGGTGGTGCAACTGCGGCCACCCGCCTCCCCTGCTGATCCGCAACGAGGGTGTGCTGGAGCATGCCCTGGAAAGCCCGCCCCAGCCACCCATGGGGCTGCCGTTCCAGCTCGAACCCACCCGCCGCGAGGCGTACAACACGACGCTGGAACCCGGTGACCGGGTGCTCCTGTACACCGACGGCGTCACCGAGGCCCGCGGCAAGGACGGCGAGGCGTTCGGCCTGGACCGGTTCACCGACTTCATCATCCGCTCCTCCGCCGCCGGCCAGCAGCCCTCCGAAGTCCTGCGGCTGCTCATCCACGCGATCCTCGAATACCAGGGCAACGCCCTCAGCGACGACGCCACCATCCTGCTCCTCGAATGGCACCCCGAACTCATCGAATGGCACTACGGAGGCAGTCCCACCGAAGCCGCCTGAGAGCTCGAGCCGGGCCGCTACGCCTGCCGGCCCGGCACCGTCACGGACACCAACGGCACGACCCACAAGGCCGGGATGGCCTGAAACTCGGTCAGGTGCCCTCTTGGCAGCCGATTGCCCCGGGGGTGGGACTCGAACCGCCGAGGTACCTGGCGATGGGGAGAACATGGGCGCCGATGACCAACGGCCTGCCCACCGGCGTAGTGGTTTCGAGTCTCGGTTTGCCCTTGTCGAAGTCGGCCTTGTTGGTGACGCCGTCGCCGGTCGGAACGAAGAACGGCCACAGGCCGGCAGCCGCTTCGGCCTTGATGACCTGCTGGGCGTCGGAAGGGAACGCGGCATCCGAGGTGACCACGCTCGTGAGTCCGTCCACGACCAGCAGCGAGGCGATCGCCCGCTGCAGCCTCCCGGACTTCTCGCCGAACGCCATGTCCCAGTGCAGCTGAGGTTGGGAGGCCCATGGTGGGCTCGAGCGCTTCGTGTATGCCTCGTGAAGCCGGCTCGAGTCGTACCAGCGGGGGTCGGGATTGACCGGCCAGACCGCGTACGCACCCAGTTCGGCCTCCACGGTCACCGTGCTTCGGGCAAATCTGGTGGTGGTCGCGTCAAGCCGATCGGCACCGGCCCACAGTCCCGAGAAGTCCTTGTTCACCCCGCCGGTCCAAGTGCCGGAGACATCCCCGCTCGTTGTCGCACTGCTGAAGGAAACCGACGCGGATCCAGAGTTCCTGAGCATGCTCAGCAGCTCCCTGATGCCGCCCAGGTACTCGGCAGGTTTCGGGGGCGGTCCCTGGTAGGAGCGAAGAAGCCTCTGCAGGGCCCCCAGGCGCACGATGTCCCGCAGTGCGGAGGCGCCTTCGTTCGCGGCATCCGGGTGGTGCGTCATCGCCCAGGCGTAGAAGACGTCGGGCAGCCTGTCCTCGTCCGGCCGGGGTGTCAGTCCCCTGAGGTACTTGAGCCACTCCTGATGGATTCCCGAGCCGATCGCCGTCACGAAGGTGCTCTCCGGGACGGACAGCGCCTGGATCACGGCGGCGTACTCGTCGAAGATGAGCGTGCTCTCCGCCATCTGCCGGTTGAAGGTGAGGGATGCGGGCGGGACGGTGTTCTCATGGGCCCACAGGGCGGTGTCGGACGGGGCCAGTGGGGGCGCGGGCTGGATGAGCTGGGTGGTCGACGGAGGAGTCGGCAAGTTCTTCAGCACGGCGTTGCACCAGCGGTTCTGGAGCTCGGTCATCGGGTCGGGCGGTGAGGGCGGAACGGCCGGCATGGCGCTGACTGTCCTTTCGTCGGGCACTCCTGACCGGCCAGGGGCCGCCGGCCCCTGGCCGGTCAGGTCATCGGCGTCGCCTCCGAACAGGCGCTACTGCTCACGTGCTGCCGACGTATAGCCGAGGAAGCGGCCGATCGGCAGGACGTTGACTCCGATCAGCACCGGAACGCCGGGAGAGGATTTGGTGGTGATCGTGGTCTCGCCCCGGTCGCTGAATTGCGTGTTCGTTGTCATTCCGTACTCTCGGCTACCGTTGTAGAACGGCCAGAGCCCGAAGCCCGAGTTGCCCCGGATTATTTGCTGGTCCTGCTGGCTGAACGACGTCCTGGCGGTCACGCTGATGTCCATGGCGTCGGCCACCAGGAGATTGACCGTGACCCGTTGGATGTTTCCCGAGGCCCCGAATGTGCTGTCCCAGGTGATCGCACTACCGCTGCGCCAGGGAGGGTCGCCCTTCTTGCTGTAGGCAGTACCGAGAGCCGATGAGCCGTACCAGGCCCCGGCGTTCGTCTGGAAGCTCAGCACGTGCCCGAAGGAGGCTCTGATGCTGACCTCGCTCTGCGCGAAGAATTCACTCAGGCGCTCGGTGCTCTCGCTTCCTCTCCACAGGCCGAACAGCACGGAACGCCGCCCGGAGGACCATGTTTTGCTCACGTCCGAGCTCGTGGTCGAGCTGCGCATCTCGAAGGCCCGCTGGGGCGCTTGCGCGAGGTCCCGCACCAGGGCGTCGTAGCCCCGGGCCCAGTCCGGTGGCGCGGGCGGTCTCTGCATGTAGGGCATCAAGGCCTGCTGCGCGGAACCGATCGGGTCGAGGATGATCGCCGCGTACGCCGACGCCCCCTGTTGCGCGACGTCGGGCGCGTTCACCATCGCCCAGTTGAAGAATATGTCGGGGAACTGGTTCACCGGAGGTATCGGCTTCAGTGATTGCAGGTATCTCACGAAATTCTGGAAGTTCTCCTCGCCGACCTCCTGCTTGACATCGATCTTCGTCGCCGGCCGCAGGGCGGACATGACCCCCTTGTAGTCGGAGAAGAGCTGGTTCCCGCCGCTCTGGGTGTAGTTCTGGTCCAGCGAGAGCGGCGGGATGTTGTTGAGGAAGGACCAGAGGAATGTGTCCCCGCCCTCCGTGGAAAGAGGGGCCGCCGGTTGGAGGAGCTGGAAGGTCTGATTCGACTGACCCAGCCCCTGGGTCAGTGCGTTGTAGAGCTGGTTCTGTACCGTGATGAACGACATGGGACGTCTTCCCTTCGTGATGCACTGGACGGGAGGAAGGTCCGGACAGGTTCCTTTTGCGGGCCATGGTCGGTTCTTTGCCACCGGGAGAACCAGTTCGGACATGATGCTCGCGCGCGTGACGGATAACAACCGTTCCTTTTCAGGATCAGCACGTATTGGCCACGTCCACCAATGCTCTTTGCGCACCGTGCTCACCGGGCTGCGGTGCACGTGGGCCGTACTGATCGGGCCGGACGGCAGTCGAAAAGGCGGTGCGGCCGACGCTCGGGCCGCACCGGGTGAGTCCTTGAGAGGAGGGTGTGCCGTGAGAGATGACCGGTTGGGGTCTGGCGGGACGTCAACGATATGGAAAGCAGACAGACTTGACGCCGCATTCCGGGAGCCGGGGGACTCACTCCGCGGTCGGCAGGGGCTGCTCGGTCCAGATGGTCTTGCCGGTGGCGGTGTAGCGGGTGCCCCACCGCTGGGTGAGCTGGGCGACGATGAACAGGCCCCGGCCCCCCTCGTCGTCGGCGGCGGCATGGCGCAGGTGGGGCGAGGTGTGGCCGGTGTCGGCGACCTCGCAGACAAGGCTGCGGTCGCGGATCAGCCGGACGTGGACCGGCCCGCCGGAGGCGTAACGGACGGCGTTGGTGACCAGCTCGCTGACGACCAGTTCGGTCGTGAACGACAGGTCCTCCAGTCCCCACTCGCCCAGTTGCCCGCTGGTGAGGGACCGGGCCCGCGCGACGCTCTCGGGGGTGGCGTCCAGCTCCCAGACCGCCACCTGCTGCTGGTCGAGCATCCGGGTACGGACCAGGAGCAGGGCCGCGTCGTCGTCCACCGGTCCGGGCAGCAGCTCGGCCACGGTGCGGTCGCAGAGCTCCTCCAGGGGGCGCCGGCACTCGGTGAGGACGCCGGTGAGCAGGCCGATCCCCGTCTCGGTGTCGTGGTCCGGGGCCTGGACAAGGCCGTCGGTGAACAGGGCGAGCAGGCTGCCGGCGGGCAGCTGGAGCTCCACGCTCTGGAAGGGGGCGCCGCCCAGGCCCAGGGGCGGGCCCTCCGGGAGGCCCGGACGGCTGACGGCACCGCGGGCGGGGTCGACGACGGCGGGCGGCGAGTGGCCCGCGCGCGCCATGCTGCACCGGCCGGACACCGGGTCGTAGACGGCGTACAGGCAGGTGACCCCCAGGGCCTCGTCGCCGTCGGCCCCCGGCGTGCCCCCGCCGCGGCCTTGCGCCCGTTCCTCGGCGGCGCGCTCCTCGGCGGTCCGCCCGACCACGTCGTCCAGGCGCGCGAGCAGCTCGTCCGGGGCGAGGTCGAGCCGGGCAAGGACCCGTACGCTCGTACGCAGCCGGCCCATGGTGGCGGCGGCGCGCAGCCCGTGGCCGCGCACGTCCCCGACCACCAGGCCGACCCGGGAGCTCGACAGCGGGATGACGTCGAACCAGTCGCCGCCGATCCCGGAGCGGCTGTCGGCGGGCACGTAGCGGCTGGCCGCCTCGACCCCGGTCAGCGACGGCAGGTGGTGGGGCAGCAGACCGCGTTGCAGTTTGAGGGCGGCGGTGTGTTCTCGCGTGATGACCAGCATCAGGACGACACCGACCAGCAGGGCGCCCAGGCCCACGACGCTCACCCCGCCGGTGCGCCCGAGGATCGGCAGGTCGTAGGAGGTCGAGCCGTAGTCCGGGGCGGCGTAGACGACGAAGGCGGCGTAGCAGAAGAGGCTGAGCATCAGGAGCCCGCCCAGCCCCGGAAGCACCCCCTTGAACAGCAGGTCCCGGGGGCTGCGTGCGAGCCGCTCGCGGTAGAACCAGACGCAGGCGAAGCCGGTGAGGCCGTAGTAGAAGGCGATCGCGAGGCCGACCGCCCTGATGGAGTCGGCCAGCACGTCGTGGCTGATCACGGTCAGCAGGACGAGGAAGCCGATGGAGACCAGGCCCATGCCGACGGTCGACCAGGTCGGGGTGAGGAACCTGCGGTGCACCCGGGCGAAGCGCGAGGGGACGGCCTTGTGGGCCGCCATGGAGAAGACGGTGCGGGCCAGCGGCAGGATGGTGGTCTGGGTGGACGCGACCGCCGAGGTCAGCACGGTGAAGATGAGCAGCTTGGTGAGGAACCAGCCGGAGCCCGTGGTGCCGAAGACGGCACCACTCAGGCCGGAGAGCACGTCGCCGGAGTTGGCCGTGTTGCCCAGGCCGGTGCCCTCGGTGCCGATCCCGGCGAACGCCTGCGCCGACGTCGCCACCAGGGCGTAGATGCCCAGAAGGAGCACGGTGGAGGCGACCGCCGCCCGTCCGGGGGTGTGCCTGCTGTCGGCGGTCTCCTCGTTGACCGCGACGGCGGTGTCCCAGCCCCAGTAGATGAAGACCGCGGCGAGGAGGCCCGCGGTCAGCTCCTCGGCCGACGGCACATGGAGGGGGTTGAACCAGGAGGCGGAGACGTGGATCGCCGTCGGCGGCCCGTCGGTGTAGACCCTGACCAGGGCCGTCACCGCGAACAGGACCAGCACCGCCACCTCGGCGCACACCAGCCAGCGCTGGAGGGCCGCCGACACCTCGATGCCCACGTAGCAGACCGCGGTCATCACGGCGATCCAGCTGACCCCCGCGACGGTGGTCCACAGCCGGCTCTCGGCGAGCGAGTCGAACCCCAGCAGGCGGAAGCCGTAGATGCCGGCGATCTCGGCGAGGTTCGCCATGGCGATGACGTCGGCGACGATGATGCCCCAGCCGCCCATCCAGCCGATGCGCGGGCCGAAGGCACGGGAAGCCCAGGTGAAGGTGGTGCCGCAGTCGGCGTCGCCCGCGTTGAGCTCCCGGTAGGCGTACGCGATCAGCAGCATCGGGACGAAGGCCAGCATCGTCACGATCGGCGCCTGGAGGCCGACCCCTGCGACGATCAGGCCGAGCGTCGCCGCCAGGCTGTACGCCGGAGCGGTGGAGGACAGGCCCATGGCGACCGAGGAGAACAGTCCCAGGGCACCGGCTTTGAGCCCCTTCTCGCCCGCGCCGGGGCCGGGTGCGAGCGGCGCAGCGGGCTCCGCCGGGCCACCGGAGGACTTCACCCCGGCATTCATCTCCGCTCGATGTGCATTCAGCTCCGCATCTCGCCCGGAGAGCTCGCGCCCTCGAGAGAACCTGGATCACCATTTTCCCCGTGGCCGATCAGGTCCGCCAGACACGACACGGCCCGCCTGCACCCAGCGGTGCGGGCGGGCCGGACATCAGCGGCCGGCAGGACCACCTCGGCCAGGTGCGACGGAGAACCGCACCGGCGTCATCGGTGAATCCGTGCGACGGCGACCACCGTGTCAGTCCTGGCGGGCGGTCACCTCAATGAGGTGGTATCCGAACTGGGTCTTCACCGGACCCTGGACCACATGGGTCGGGGCCGAGAAGACGACCGTGTCGAACTCGGGAACCATCTGCCCCGGACCGAACGAACCCAGGTCACCGCCCTGCCGGCCGGAGGGGCACGTGGAGTGCGCCTTGGCGAGCTCGGCGAAATCGGCCCCGGCCTCGACCTGCGCCTTCAGCTCATTCGCCTTGTCTTCGGAACTGACCAGAATGTGACGCGCAGAAGCCTTAGCCATGAGTTACATCCCTTCGAGTACATATCAATATCACCGGGAAGACGCTCCGAGGGACCTTCTCAGGTGCAACGCCTACGGCACCCACCTGCCGTCGATCCCCTCGTCTCCCGTGAGCCGGCCTCATCGGACGGCCGCCAGGCATCGTCTCACGTGCCACCCCCGCCACCGGGCCACCACGCCTTCGCTTGCCAAACCGGCCGGGCCGGTCGCCCTCGGCGCAGCGTCAGTGTTCTCGTCTCCCCCGGGTCGATGGTGAGCGAACGGCCCGGTAGGGCGACCCTGACAGGGGATTCCTCCGAGTCCGGCACGCTGACGGTCAGTTGCCGGCGCCGCAGCCGCACCCCGATCCCCCGGTGTCCCCGGTGTCCCCGGTAGCGGATGGTGAAGCCGGACTCGGACAGCTCGGGGAGCTCCACCGGGTCGAGCCGGAGGGCGTCTCCGCGGGTCTCCAGCCCGGTCAGGCCACGCTGCACCAGGTCCAGGATGCCGGCCATCGCGCCGAGGTGGATGCCCTCGGCCGTGGTGCCGCCCTGGAGGTCGGCGACGTCGCCCTCCAGGGGCGCCTTCGGCCTCCAGGATGCGGTCCAGCCGGCGGATGTCGCCGTACTGTTCCCGGTAGCCGTCCCAGTCGAGCTCGGCCAGCTGCTCGTAGCCCTCGAACTGGCTGATGGCACCTTGTTGGAACGGTACTCGCAGGTGACGGGAGACGTCTTCCCACAGGGAGGGCTCCCCGGCGTCCAGGCCTCCGTGCTCCAGCATCTCCTGCCGGCGCCGCGGCGGCAGGGTGCCGATCAGCTCCAGCGCGCGTGTGATGACCCAGACGGCCGTGACGTTCGTGTAGGCGTTGTCGTCCCGTCGCCTGGCAGTACTGCCACACGTTGTAGGCGACGGCGGAGCCGACGTGGTGCTGGAGGCCGGAGTGGTCGCCTCCCCCGGCACGCTGAGGTCCGCCTGTCTCCACAGCTCTTCCCAGGCGGCCCTGTGGGAACGCAGCAGTGCGTCGAAGTCGGGTGCTGACGATGCCCGCTCCACGGCGGCGGAGAGAGGGTCGCTGATCGCCCGGTCCCGGGAGGTGTGCAGTGCCACGCGCTTGTCTACGGTGGCGGACTGTCCGTCGTCGAGGGTGAGTTCGACGTGTTGGGCAGCCTTGTGGCCGTCGCCGGTCCCGGAGAAGGACGTCGGACGGCATCCGGTGACGGCGGTGTGTTCTGCCATGCCGATACCGATGTCCGAGGTCCTGATGCGGCAGTACAGCCAGATCGTGCCGGGCTCCGCCTCACCGGTGCGGAAGGCGGTGAGGTGGTTGCGGTCGAGGGCCCGGTAGCGGTGCACGTTGCCGTTGATGACGTGCCCGTCGAGGCCGGATTCGATGTGGATCCGCCCGGACCAGCCCTGAGGGAAAGTGCCCGCGCGTCGACGATGTGATGGGTCTCCGGCACCAGAGGGGCGTGCAGGCTCAGCAGGTCGGACTCGGAGAACAGGCGTTCGCGGTCGACGTACTCCATGCGCAGGGCACGGCACTCCTCGTTCGCGGCGATGTCGTACCCGAGCAGCCGTATGCCGAAGCCCGCGGCGATACGGGCGAAGGCGGTGCCGATCCTGCCCGTACCGAGCACGCCTGCTGTCCGGCCGTGGAAGTCGCGGCCCATCCGGCCGTTGAGCCGGAAGTCGAAGTCCCGGGGGCACGCCGGGCACGGCAGGGGCCGGACAACCCCCGGTTCCTGGGGCCGACCGGCTCGCTCCCGGGGCGCGGCGGCCCGGCGGGCCGGGAACCGAAGGAAAGCTCGTCGGCATCGTCAGCCGCAGCGACCTGCTGCAGCTCTAACTACCGGACCCGGACACCGCACTGACGAGCTTCGGTCTCGCCGCCCCCCTGAGGTAGACTTGAAGAGTTCTTCAATTCACCAGTTGCCGTAATAGCCAAGTCGTTTCGGGTGTGGAGGTCTGGGTGGGTGGGTTCGTCGAGGCGGCTCGGGATCGGGTGCGCCGGGCGCGTACGGCTCTCGATGCCGCGAAGGAAGCCGGGGACGCGTACGCGGTGGCCGTGGCGGAGGACGAACTGGAGGACGCGCTGCGTATCGCCGAGGCACATGGCGTGGAAACGGAGGGCGAGCAGTGATGAGGGC
>NZ_JBAMDC010000619.1:0-2497 GCF_036961605.1 Streptomyces sp. KLMMK | reverse complement strand
CCCGAGGCGGGAGCCGTTGCGCGGCGCGGCGTAGGCGTGGTCGTACCAGCCGTCGGAGTCGTCGTAGGCGATGACGACCGCCGTGCTCCCCCACTGCGGCGCGCTCTGGATCCTGTTGATCCACTCCACGAGGAAGCGCTGCTCGTCGACGGGCCCGGAGTAGCCCGCGTGCCCGTCGCGCGCGGCGGGGGCCTTGAGGAAGCTCACGGCGGGCAGCCGCCCGGCGCGCAGCGCCGCGTCGAAGTCGGTGAGGTCGTACTGGTGGTTCGCCTGCCCGTCGTGGCCGATCTCGGCGACGGACCGCGGCGGGAGGTGGTGCGGGTTGGCGGTCGA
Organism: Streptomyces sp. KLMMK; assembly: GCF_036961605.1. NCBI lineage: Bacteria > Bacillati > Actinomycetota > Actinomycetes > Kitasatosporales > Streptomycetaceae > Streptomyces > Streptomyces sp. KLMMK. The sequence continues at coordinate 2,164 of NZ_JBAMDC010000619.1, read as the reverse complement.
CCGGTAGTACTGGAACGGCTCGTGGTGCGGGCTGTAGTCGATCACCCGCGTGCCCCCGGCGTTGGCGTGCGTGCGCCCGGAGCAGCGCGCGTGGTGCCCGGGCTCCCCGTCCCAGGGGGTGCTCGGGCGGAACCCGCCCTGGAACCAGCCCCACGTGACGTCCTCCTCGCCGAGCACGTCCCCGATGTTCCGGCCGGTCATGGCGGCGAGGGCGCCGCGCCCGGTGCGGTCCCGGTTGGAGCAGTCGTCGTACGCCGGGTCGGGGTCGTTGAGGATCGTGCCGGTGCCGCCGGCGTCCGGCGCGGCCACGACGCGCGGGTCGGGCTTCGCGGTGCGCCGCGGCCGCTCCGTGCCGGAGGCGGGGTCGGTGGAGACGACGCCGTGGGTCTGGCCGGAGACGAGGTTGATCGCGCCGGGTGTGGACGGCCCGTAGGTGGTGCTGAAGGAGCGGTCGTTCAGGGCGTAGTGCTGGGCGTAGTTCCACAGGGCGGTGACCGTGTTCCCGTCGTAGTAGTCCATGACGAGCCCGGGCTCGCCGAACAGCCGACCGGAGCACTTCCCGGAGTCGGTGTTCTGGACGAACTTGTCGGCCTTGCCGCCGTTGGCCGCGTACTGCTCGGGGCCGTAGGAGTGGTTCTGGTCGCAGGTCAGGGCCTGCCGGGAGGACAGGCGGCGGGGCGGGTACTGGTTGGGGTTGCGCTGCAGCAGCCCGGCCGTGCGCAGGTTGTCGATCCGGGCGGGCGTCGCGCGGGAGGCCTCGAAGCGGGTGCCGTCGGTGTTGGCGGCCCGCGGGTAGGTCGCGAAGTAGTGGTCGAAGGAGACGTTCTCGTCGAAGACGACGACGAGGTGCTCGATCGGCGACTCGGTCCCGGTCCAGTCGCCGGGGAACGGCACCGCGGCCGCGGGCGGGGAGGCGGCCGCGGCGGTGGCCGTGGCGAGGACGGCGAAGGCGGCGCCGAGGCGGGCGCCCCTCCCCGGACGGCTACGCGCGCGGGCGCGCGTACGCGTGCCGAAGCGGATACGGGTACAGGTCATGTGCTTCCTCCCGTTCGGCCCGTCCCGCCCGCCAGCAGCGCGCGGCCGTACCAGTCCGCGCGGTCCCGCACGCCGGGGAAGGCGAAGAACCAGCCGCCGCCGAAGGGGGTGACGTAGTCGGTCAGCGGCTCTCCGGCGAGTCGTTTCTGCACGGTCGTGAACTGGCGCACCGGGTCGCGCTGGTAGCAGCAGAAGAGCAGGCCCTGGTCGAGGGTGCCGTTGCCGGCGACGCCCCGGTCGTAGTTGTACGAGCGGCGCAGCAGCCGGTGCGCCTCGCTGCCGGGGGTGCGCGGGTGGGCCAGACGGATGTGGCTGTCCAGGGGGGTCACCTCGCCCTGGGGATCGTGGGCGTAGCGCGGCGGGTCGCTCTCGCGGGCGCCGTCGAGGGGCGCGCCGGTGTCGCGGCTGCGGCCGATGACGCGCTCCTGTTCGGAGAGCGGGATGCGGTCCCAGAACTCGGTGAGCATGCGGATCAGCCGGACGACCTGGTAGCTGCCGCCCGCGGCCCAGGGCGGTTCGCCGGAGTCCGCGGCGGTCCACACGAGGCGGTCCATGAGGCGCGCGTCGCGGGGGTCGGGGCCGGAGGTGCCGTCCTTGAAGCCGAAGAGGTTGCGGGGCGTGCCGGAAGGGCGGGGCGGGGCCGTGTGGCCGTCGAGCCGCCAGCGGATCTGCAGGCCGCCGCGGGTGTGGCGGGTGAGGTCGCGCAGGGCGTGCAGGACGGTGTCGGGGCTGTCGGCGCACAGCTGGAGGCCGAGGTCGCCGTGGCACCAGGCGGGGTCGAGGTCGTCGTCGGGGAAGACGGGCATGGTGCGCAGCAGGCGCGGGGCTCGGTCGGCGAGGCCGTAGCGGCCGTCGAAGAGCGAGGCGCCCGCCGAGAGGGTGACGCCGAGTCCGCCGTCGGCCGGGACGTGCGGGCCGAGGATGCCGGAGTCGGGGGGCGGCGCGGTGATGCCGGTGGGGGCGGGGGTGCCGCCGGTGGTCAGGAAGCGGGCGCGGTCGGTGAGGGTGCGCAGGAGGTCGGCGAGCTCGCGGCGGTCGGCGGCGGTGACGTCGAAGGAGGTGAAGGCCGTGGCGCGGGCGGGCGGGGTGAGGATCGCGGCCTGGTGGGGACCGTGGAAGCGGGGGCGGG
>NZ_JBAMDC010000618.1:0-2497 GCF_036961605.1 Streptomyces sp. KLMMK | reverse complement strand
CGCTGGCCGCGCACCTGCCCACCGACCCCGGCCGGGCCCTGACCCCGCAGCACCCCGCGTACGTCCTGCACACCTCCGGCACCACCGGAGCACCCAAGGGCGTCGTCGTCCCGCACTCGGCCGCCGACAACCGGCTGCGCTGGATGCAGGCGCAGTACCCGCTCGCCCCCGGCGACCGCGTCCTGCACAAGACCCCCGTGGGCTTCGACGTCTCGGTGTGGGAGCTGTTCTGGCCGCTGCGCGAGGGCGCCACCCTCGTCCTGGCCGGACCCGGCGCCCACCGCGACCCCGCGGAACTCGCCCGCACCATCCGCGAACAGGGCGTCACCGTCACCCACTTCGTGCCCTCGGTGCTCCAGCTCTTCCTCGCCGGTCCCGGCGCGGCCGCATGCACCGGCCTGCGGCACGTCTTCAGCAGCGGCGAGGTCCTGCCGCGCGCCACGGCCGAGGACTTCCACCGGCTGCTGCCCGGCGCCGCCCTGCACAACCTCTACGGCCCGACCGAGGCGGCCGTCGACGTCACGCACCACACCTGCCGGCCGGGCGCGACCGGACCCGTCCCCATCGGGCGGCCCGCCTGGAACACCCGCCTCTACATCCTCGACGCGGCCCTGCAGCCCTGCCCGCCCGGCGTCCCCGGCGAGCTCCACCTGGCGGGCGCCCAGCTCGCCACCGGCTACCTCGGCCGGCCAGATCTGACGGCCGAACGGTTCGTGGACGACCCCTTCGCGGGGCCCGGCGCACGCATGTACCGCACGGGCGACCTCGCCCGCTGGCGGGAGGACGGCGAGGCCGAGTACCTCGGCCGCACCGACCGCCAGGTCAAGCTGCACGGACGCCGCATCGAACCCGACGGCGTCGAGGCCGTCCTGCTGGCCGACCCCCGCGTGCAGGCGGCCTGCGCCGTCGTCCGCGAGGACCGGCCCGGCGACCGCCGCCTGGTCGCCTACGTGACTCCGGTCTCGGCGGATGCCGCCGCCGAGACCGGCACCTTCCCGCGGCCCGCCCCGGACGCCCTGCGCGAGTCGCTGGCCGCGCAGCTGCCCGAGGGCATGGTGCCGAGCGCCGTCGTGGTCCTGGACGCCTTCCCCACGGGCCCCAACGGCAAGCTGGACCGCGCGGCGCTCCCCGCGCCCGGCCCGCAGGCCGACGCCGGGTCGCGGGCCCCGGCCGGGCCCCGCGAGGAGACCCTGACGCGCCTGTTCGCGGAGGTCCTCGGGCTGCCCCACGTCGGCGTCGACGACAGCTTCTTCGCCCTCGGCGGCACGTCGCTGCTCGCGGTCCGGCTCGTCGCCCGCGTCCGGGACGTCTTCGGCGAGGACGTCGGCGTCATGGGCGACGTCGCCGGGGAGGACGGCCCGTTCGCCATGGGCACCCTCTTCCGGGCCCCGACCCCGGCCGCCCTCGCCCGCAGACTGGGCGGCACGGACGGCACGGCCGACCTGGACGGTGCGCCGCTGGAGCCCGTACTGCCGCTGCGCGCCACGGGCAGCCGTACGCCGCTGTTCGCCCTGCCCCCGGCGGCCGGCCTCGGCTGGTGCTACGCGTCGCTGCTTCCCGGCCTCGGCCCCGACCAGCCCCTCCACGCCCTCCGGGCCCGGGGCCTGACGCCCGGTGAGCCGCTGCCCGCGACGCTGGAGGAGACGGCCGCGGACCACGCGGAGCGCATCCGGGAAATCCAGCCCCAGGGCCCCTACCGGCTGCTGGGCTGGTCGGCGGGCGGCGTCCTCGCGCACGCCGTCGCCGTACGGCTGCAGGAGGCCGGGGAGAAGGTCGAGCTGCTCGCGATGCTCGACGCCTACCCCGCGGCCGCCGCGTTCGAGGAACAGGCCGTCCTCGGCGCCCTGCTGGACATGGCGGGCTGCGCGCACGGCGACGGCGCCCCGCTCACCCGGGACGGCGTCCTCGCCGCCCTGCGCGCCGACGGCGGCCCCTTCGCCGCGCTGACCCCGCGCACCCTGCAGGCGGTGGTGGACGTCGCGCTCGGCACGACGGCCCTCGCCGGGCGGCACCCGCACCGCGTCTTCGACGGCGACGTGCTGTTCTTCACGGCCACGGGTGAGGACGGCGTCACGGGTACGGACGGGGCCGCGGGATCCGTGACACGGGAGGCGTGGCGGCCCTACGTCACGGGTAGGGTGATCAACCGCGACATCGCCTGCCCGCACGCGCACATGACGCAGCCGGGGCCGGCCGCGGAGGTCGCCGAGGCGGTGACCCGCCACCTGGGGGAGAGCTGATGCGCGTGAGCGACGGGCCGGGCACCGCGCCCCGGGTCCTCGGCGAGGACCCCCTTCCGGGGGTGTGGACGCCCGGCCCGCCGCACGTGTGGCTCCTGCGGACCGACCGGCCCCTGCCCGCCCCCGGGCAGGACCCGGAGCGCATCCTCGACGCGGGGGAGCGGGCGCGCGCCGCGGCGTTCGTGCGCGACCTGCACCGCGAGCGCTACGTCGCCTCGCACACCGGGCTGCGGCTGCTCCTCGGCGCCTACCTCGGC
>NZ_JBAMDC010000617.1:0-2505 GCF_036961605.1 Streptomyces sp. KLMMK | reverse complement strand
ACGGCGCGTACCCGCAGCAGCAGCCCGGCCCGTACGGCGCGCCCGGCCAGTACCCCGGCGCGCCCGGTGGCAACGGCGGTGACGCCGCCAAGAAGAAGCGCATGGCGATCATCGCCGGCGGTGTGGCCGCGGTCCTCGTCCTCGCCGGCGGTGGCATCTGGTTCGCCAGCCAGGGCGGCGGACACCACGACGAGCCCAACGTCTCCAGCAACGGCCAGACCGGCGGCACCGGCAACAAGGGCGGCAAGGGCGGTGGTGGCGAGAAGCCCAAGACCGGCGCCGGCAAACTGCTCTTCAACGTCGAGCAGGAAAAAGTCGACGACATGGTCAACATGAAGGGCATGTGGGCCACCGACCAGGCGGTGGCCAAGACCGACATCTACAAGATCGTCGGCTACGGCCTGTCCGGTGGCAAGAAGTGGGAGCTCCCGCTCGACGGCGCCGTCTGCTGGGCCAACCCGAAGGCCACGGAGGACGGCAAGGCCGTCGTCCTGGTCAGCGACGGCAAGCCCAGCGCGGAGAAGAAGTACGGCGGCCCCTGCACCCAGGTCATCGCCTTCGACGTCAACAAGGGCACCAAGCTCTGGCAGAAGTCCGTCAAGTCCGGTGACCGCGACGTGAGCTTCTCCGAGGTCACCATCGGCGGCGGCACGGTCGCCGCGGGCGGCATCAGCGGCGGAGCCGCCTGGTCGCTGGCGGAGGGCAAGGAGCTGTGGGCGCCCAAGTCCGACGGCGACGACTGCCGCGACGGCGGCTACGGCGGTGGCAAGAAGCTCGTCGCCGTGCGCCGGTGCGGTGACATCGAGCGCGGCATCGTCGAGATCCAGACGCTCGACCCCAAGTCCGGCAAGCCGCTCTCCAAGTACAAGCTGCCGCCCGGCCTGTCCTGGCCGCACATCGCCTCCACCGACCCGCTGGTCGTCGGCGTCAACGCGGGCGGCAGCAAGGGCAACGGCGCGTCCGACTTCTTCGTGATCGACGACAGCGCCGCCGAGGGCAAGCTCCGCAGCAAGATCTCCACGGACAACGGCAAGTACGAGCCGCGCTGCCCGGCGACCGAGGTCGAGGGCTGCACCAAGATGGTCGTCACCAAGGACACGCTCTACATGCCGACCGAGGACCACTCCTCGGGCGACCCGAACCAGGTCGGCCGCGTCAACGAGATCGTCGCCTTCGACCTGTCCAGCGGCCAGACCAAGGGCAAGACTGACGGCACGCCCGGCTCCAGCCTGGTGCCCCTCGGCATCGACGAGGACGGCTACCCGATCGCGTACCAGATCCCGACGTACAACGCGGGCGGCAAGGTCATGCGCATCGACCCCAAGACGTACAAGGGCGAGGTGCTGCTGAAGAACGCCGACGAGACGTCCCGTCCGGAGCGGGAGCTGTCGCCCGACTTCCAGCAGGGTCTGTGGGCCCAGGGCCGGCTCTTCCTCGGGACGAACTATGCGCACCGCACCACGGCCGGTCTCGGCAAGCAGTACACCATGATGATCTTCGGTGAGAGCTGACGCGCCAAGCTGACGCTTCCGTTGACACCACATGATCACGGCGCCGCCGTGACGGCGGTTTCCGACCGCTTGGCGCCGTGATCAAGCACAATTGCCGTCGTATCCCTGCCCGTCGCGCTGCCGTGCCTGAACGATCCGTTTCAGTCTCGAAGTACACGCGATTGGCAGGGATTTCGGCATTCCGGGGGACTTCTCACCGGTAAGGGGCGCGCAACGTCGAACAAGCGTGTAGCTTCCGGGGTCGAGGGGTCGACAAGGAGACGTAGAGACGTACGCGGGGCGACAGGGGGCAAGCGCATGGGCGTGCGGCTCATGGTGGTCGATGATCACCGACTGCTGGCCGAGGCGCTCGCCTCGGCCCTGAAGCTGCGCGGGCACCGGGTTCTGGCCGCGGCCGCGCCGAGCGCGGGGGCCGCCGACCTGGTGGTGAGCCGCGCCCCCGAAGTGTGCCTGCTGGGCACCGCCACCCCGGCCGAGCCGGGTGTCTTCGATCCGATCGTCCGCATCAAGCGCGACCGGCCGCAGGTGGCCGTCGTGGTGCTCGGCCCCGTGCCGAGCCCGCTCGGCATCGCCGCGGCCTTCGCCGCCGGCGCGTCGGGCTACGTGCGGCACAACGAGCGGATCGAAGGCGTGGAGCGCGCCATGATGAAGGCGAGGGCGGGCGAGGCCGCGGTCGATCCCCAGCTCCTGCAAGGGGCGTTCACGGAGCTCCTCAACCCCGCCGCCCAGCCGGACGACGAGGGCGCGCGGCTCCTGCAGCTCCTCACACCGCGGGAGGTGGAGGTCCTCGTACGGGTCGCGGAGGGCGAGGACACGCGGCTCATCGCGGCAGGCATGGGCATAGCGCCGAGCACGGCCCGCACGCACGTGCAGCGGGTGCTGATGAAGCTGGGAGTGGGGTCGAGGCTGGAGGCGGCGGCCCTCGCGGCGCGCACGGGTCTGCTGGACCGGGCGGCCGCGGGTCCCGGGCCGCTGCCCCCGCAGAGGGGCCCTG
>NZ_JBAMDC010000616.1:0-2519 GCF_036961605.1 Streptomyces sp. KLMMK | reverse complement strand
CTGGAGCGCGCCGCGCTGGAGGGGCACACGGTCCTGGAGGCCCCGGCCCTGCGCGCGGCCCTGGCCCGTCACGCCGTGCCGGATCCGGACGAGGCCCTGCAGTCCGCCATCGCCGAAGGCACGGTCCTGGTGTTCCAGGAGGCCGTGGAGCCCGCGCCGGGCGCCCCCGCCCCCCAGGGCGAGGACGAGGAGGTCCCGGTCCGGCTGCTCCTGGGCCTGGACCGCTGCGCCATGGCCGAGGAGAGCCTCGCCGACGGCCTGGCCCGGCTGATCAGCACCTTCACGGCCGGCCCCGAGGAGTGGGAGCCCGCAGCGGCGGCCGCCCCCTCCCCGTCCGCCGCCGAGCTGATCCGTGCCGCCGCGTCCGCCGGCCTCGTCACGCACAGCGGCGGCGAGGCGGCCCGCGCCGAGCCGGCCGCCCTCGTGACCGCGGCCCGCTCCCTGGGCCTGCGCGCGTACGCAGCCGTGCACACCGAGGACGGCCGCCGGCGCCTGGCCGCAACGGGCGATCCGGAAGCGGTCACGGTGGCCGGTCTGCTCTCCGGCGCGGAGGGCCCCGGCAGGGATGAGGACGGCGCCCTCGCCCTCGACGTGCTGGCCGTCCTGGACGCCCCCCAGCTCGACGTCGAGACCGCCGCGATGCTCGTGGAGTCGCTCGCCGACGGCACCCGCCTGGTGCTGAGCGGCGACCCGGCCGTGCTGTGGTCCGCGGGCCCGGGCCGGGTGTTCGCGGACGTGGTGGCGGCCCGCGTCTGCCCCGCGGTCGTCTCGCGCACGCCGGACGAGGGCCCGGTCGGCGAGCTGGTGTCGGGCATCGGCATCGGCGAGCTGTCGCAGCCGGCGGCCCCCGGCAAGGAGGTCGTGATCGTCCCGGTGCGCGATCCCGGCGAGGCGGTGCACCGCACGGTGCAGCTGGTGGCGGATTCCATCCCGCGCGCCATCGGCGTGCCCGCCGAGCACACCCAGGTGATCACCCCCGGCCACGGCGGCCCGGCCGGCACCCGCGCGCTCAACGCGGCGCTGAAGGAGCGGCTGAACCCCGGCCCGGGCCGGTTCGGCGGCTTCGACCCGGGCGACCGGGTGGCGTACGTCCCGGCTCCGGGCCGGATGCTCCCCGGCACGGTGACCGCAGCGGAGGCGGAGGGGCTCCGGCTGGACTGCGGGGGCACGCCCGTCCTCGTCCCGCGGGAGCGTGTGGCCGAGGCCCTGCGCCACGGCTGGGCCGTCACCGCCCACCAGGCGGCCGGCACGCGCTGGCCGGCGGCCGTGGTCGTCCTCCCGGGTGACGCGGCCTCCGCGCTGACGCGCTCGTGGATCTATACGGCGTTCGGCCGGGCCGAGCGGCACCTGTCCGTCGTGCACGGCGTGGACCAGGCGCTGCCCCGCGCCGTCGCGGAGGTCCCGGCCAAGGAGCGGACGACCCGGCTGCGGGCGCTGCTGCAGGCCCAGGACCGCCCGTCCGCGTGAGACCGCCCTGTTCCGGGCCCGGGCATCCGCCGGGCCCGGAGCGGGTCAGGCCTTCGTCGGCGAGGGCGGCGCGCCGCCGCCGGCCCCGCTCCCCGGAGTTCCGTCCAGGGCGTCCTCGTCGATGATGACGTCGTCATCGATCCCGTCGTCGTCGATGACGTCATCGCCGTCGTCGTCATCGTCGTCATCGCCGTCGTCGCCGTCGTCGCCGTCGTCGCCGTCCAGGTCCTCGTCGAAGACCGCGCTGACGTCGAAGCGGCAGATCACCCGCTGCGGGTCGGCCTGCTCGAAGGGCGCCGACAACCACTCCCCCGGCTCGGCGGGCTCGTCCGATGCGGTGACCCAGAGCGTGGAGTCGCCTTCCTCCAGGCCGAATTCCTTGTGCCGCGAGGCGATCTCGTCCGGCTCGTACTCACCGAAGATCACCCCGAGCGCGGCGTGCACGCTGCCGCCCACGTTGCCCACGGCGGCCGCCCCGGCGGGGCCGGCCGGTGCGTCGACGTCGGGGTCGAGGTCGGCCACGCGCTGGGCCTGGGCGAGGAGCCGCTGCGGCTCGACCACCGCGTAGTCCCGGCGGATCAGCAGGCTGAGTGCGCTCGGCTCCTCCGGCCCCGCGTAGGCGGGCAGGGTGTCGTCCCCGGGGATCTCGAAGGGGGTGACCTCGTCGTAGGCGTCGTAGAGCAGCTCGTCGTACGCCTCGGCTGTCGCGGCCAGCTCGTTGAACGCGGCGTAGACGGCCGGGTCGTCCTCCCCCGACCGGCGTTCGACGGCGTCGAGGTGGCGGTCCAGAGCGGCTTTGACCGCCTCGGCGGCGGCGCGTACCTCGGCAGCGGATGGCTGCGCAGCATCAGACATAGTGCAGACGCTATCCGCACAGGGCCCGTTCCCGCACAATAGATGCGATGCCGGAATACGAATTCTGTGATGTGTATGTGCCGCGGGGGGTCTCCCGGGGTGCCGCCACACGCCTGCTGACCGACCACGCCGAGTACGGACACTGGGAGTTGGACCGACTTCGCCTCTACCCCGACGGCAGCCGCAAGGTGCGGCTG
>NZ_JBAMDC010000615.1:0-2532 GCF_036961605.1 Streptomyces sp. KLMMK | reverse complement strand
GTGCTCGCCGCGGCCGCCCACGAGGCCGTACGGGCCCGCCGCGAAGGGAAACCACCCGCACAGCCCGCCCTGTCGCCCCTCGCCTCCGTCCCGTACGGCCTGTTCGGCCTGGGCTGCGGCGTGCTGACGACCCTCGCCGCACTCGGCGACGTCCTGCGCCGCACCCCGGGCGCGACCACCGCCGGGGCCGCCGTCATCGCGCTCACCCTCAGCATGGGAGCCGCGGAATGGCTGCTCTACCGCTGCCGCGGCACGGCACTCGCGGCACTCGCCCGCTCCACCACCACCGCCGGCCTCAAGTCCGGCGCGGCCCGCGTGCTGGGCCTGTGCGTCGCCGCCTACCTCGCGGCGCTCGCCCTGCTCGGCCTGGCCACGGGCGCGCTGTGGCCGGACGGCCCGCCGGTCACCGCCGGACGGACCGCCTCCCTGCTCGCCCTGGGCGCCGTCCTGTGGACCGGGCTGCTCCTGCAGGCCTTCGGCGTCGCCTGGCTCCCGGCGCTGGTGTGCCTGGCCGCGGCCGGGGCCGAATCGGCCGCCGCCGTCCTGCGGATCTCCGCCCCCGTCACGGCCCAGCTCCTCATCTGTACGGCTGCGGCAGCCTGCCTGCTCGCCGCCGCCACCGCCCTGCTCAGCCGGATCACCACGCACCGCTGACGCACCGTTCGCTCCGTCCCCGCTCCACCGCGGCCGCAGCCGGCCGCCACCGCTCACGCAAAGGGAGACCGTCATGCCCGCATCCGCATCCGCCCCCGTAGCCGTCACCGGCGCGGAAGGATTCATCGGCTCGCACCTGGTGGAAGCGCTCGTCGCCGCCGGCCACCGCGTCCGCGCGATGGTGCAGTACAACTCCTTCTCCTCCTACGGATGGCTGGAGACCCTGCCCGGCGAGGTGATGGACAACGTCGAGGTCGTCCTCGGCGACGTGCGCGACCCCGGCTCGGTCCACGGCCTGGTGACCGGCACCGAGGCCGTCTACCACCTGGCCGCCCTCATCGCGATCCCCTACTCCTACCGCGCCCCGCACAGCTACGTGGAGACCAACGTCACCGGCACCCTCAACGTGCTGGAGGCCGTGCGCCACCTCGGCATCCCGCGCCTGGTCCACACCTCCACCAGCGAGACCTACGGCACCGCGCAGACCGTGCCCATCAGCGAGGACCACCCCATCAACACCCAGTCCCCGTACGCCGCCTCGAAGGCCGGCGGCGACCGCCTCGCGGACAGCTACCACGCCAGCTTCGACGTCCCCGTCGTCACGCTGCGCCCCTTCAACACCTTCGGCCCGCGCCAGTCCATGCGGGCCGTGATCCCCACCGTCATCGGTCAGGTCGCCGCCGGGGAACGCACCATCACCCTCGGCGACCTGCGCCCCACCCGTGACTTCAGCTACGTCAAGGACACCGTCGCCGCCTTCCTCGCCGTCGGCACCGCACCCGCCGCCGACGTCGTCGGACGCACCTTCAACTCCGGTACGGGCGAGGAGATCTCGGTCGGCGACCTCGTCTCCCTCATCGGCAAGATCATGGACGCCGAGCTGGAGGTCCGCGCCGACCAGGAGCGCATCCGGCCCGCCGCCTCGGAGGTCATGCGCCTGGTGTGCGACGCGGGCCGGCTGCGCGCCGCCACCGGCTGGGCCCCCGCCCACACCCTGGAGCAGGGGCTCGCCCAGACCGTCGCGTTCTTCCGCGACCCGCTGAACCTCGGCCGGTACAAGGCCGGCATCTACAACGTCTGACGCGACGGCACCGCCCCGACGTCACCCACGCAGAGAGGAACAGCACCCATGCATGTCGTCATTCTTGCCGGAGGCAAAGGCGTCCGGCTCCGCCCGTACACCACCGCCCTGCCCAAGCCCCTGGTGCCCATCGGCGAGGAGCACGCGATCCTGGAGATCGTGATGCGCCAGCTCGTCAGCGCGGGGTTCACCAGCTGCACGCTGGCCATCGGCCACCTCGGGCACATCATCCGCGCCTACGTCGGCGACGGCTCCCAGTGGGGCATACGCGTCGACTACGCCACCGAGGAGAGCCCCCTCGGCACCATGGGCCCCCTCCTCACCATGCTCGACCGGCTGCCCGAGAACTTCCTCGCCATGAACGGCGACATCCTCACCGACCTCGACTTCGGCGATGTGTACCGTGCCCACGTGGCCTCCGCGGCGCCGCTGACCATCGCGACCTACGCCCGCCAGGTGAGCATCGACTTCGGGGTGCTGACCACCGACTCCGGCAGGGTCGTCGGCTTCGCGGAGAAGCCCAGAATGGACTACCGGGTCTCCATGGGCGTCTACGGTGTCTCCCGCGCCGCCCTCGCCCGCTACACCCCGGGGCTGCCGCTGGGGTTCGACGAGCTGGTGCTGGACATGCTGAAGGCGGACACCCCGCCGCGCGCCTACGAGTTCGACGGCTACTGGCTCGACATCGGCCGGCCGGACGACTACGACCGCGCCAACCGGGAGTTCTCCCTGCACCGCGACATGCTGATCAAGGGAGCGTGAACGGCCGGCATGCGCATCATCGTCCTGGGCGGCAC
>NZ_JBAMDC010000614.1:0-2563 GCF_036961605.1 Streptomyces sp. KLMMK | reverse complement strand
GCATGACGGCGCTGCTCGCCCCGGAGGCCGCCGCCCCGCCGAGCCTGCGGGTGGCGCTCACGGAAGTGCAGCGGCCCCGGCTGGCGCTGCCGCGCACGGGCCGCCGCATCTGCCTCGTGTGGAACCTGCGGGTGCGGCCCGGCGGCCCGCTCCTGCACCACTCCGGGGGCACGCGCGGCTGCACCGCCTTCGCCGGCTTCCTGCCCGGCCCCGGCGCCGCCCTGGTGGCCCTGGCCGATGCCGCGCCGACCCCGGCCGCGCCCTTCGTCCAGGCGTCGTACGAGGCGCTGTGCGGCCTGGACCGGACGGACCGGCGGTCAGCCGCCCGCGACGTGCCGGGTGACGGTGGCCGCGAACTCCTGGGCGGCGGGCGCGAGGGCCGACCACTGCCGGGCGGCCCAGCCCACGTCGAGTGAGGGGATGCCGCTGACGGGTATCAGCCGGGCCGCGCCGGACGGGCTGACCAGCCCCGGCATGGCCGGTATCAGGGCGTGCCCCAGGCCCAGCTCGGCCAGCAGCAGCGCGGTGTCCCAGTCCGTGGCGCGGGTGGTGGAGCGCGAGGAGAGGCCGCCGGGGCCGAGCACGTCCTCCACCCGGCGGCCGGAGCTCGTCCCGGCGGGCGGGCGGATGAGGCGCGTACGGGCGAGGTCCGCCGCGCCAAGGGCGCTCTCGGCCGCGAGCGGGTCGCCGGGGTGGACGGCCAGCACCCACTCCAGGCTGATGACCGGGCGCAGTTCGACGCCCTGGGCGTCCTCGGAGACCGTCACCCAGGCCAGGTCCACCGCCCCCGACCGCAGGGCGTCGATGCAGCGGTGGCTGGAGCGCTCGGTGTGGAACTCCAGCCCGACGTCCGGGAACCGCCTGCTGTACTCCTCGATGGCCGCGCCCATGAGGTGGCGGATGGTGGTGGCGCCGGTGGCGATGACGACGCCGCCGCCCTGGCCGGTGCGCAGCTCCTCCAGCGTGCGCAGGCCCTCGCCGAGGGCGGTGAGCCCGTCCGAGGCGGCCCGCTGGAGGATCCGGCCCGCCGCCGTGGGCACCACACCCCTCGGCTGACGCTCCATCAACGACAGCCCGACCTCCTTCTCCAGGCGCCGCACGTGCTGGCTGACGGCCGACTGGCTGCAGTTCATCTCACGGGCCACGGCACTGAGGTTGCGGGCCTCGCACACCATGACGAACACCTTCAGGTCATCTAGCGTCACGCCGCCACGATACAAGCTTCAGCTTGGACGGATCGAGTCAACTCATAGGATTGACTTGGCCCATGAGCGACCGCCATGATCTACCTGAATAACGGCGGCAACCTGTCCGCGGCTTCACACAGCAGCACACAGTGCTCCGTTGCTGCGCATGCACGGCAACGGGCCGGGGCGTCGCTGCGGACAGGTGTCGACCAGCTCCCGCCGGACCACGCCCCTTTTTCAGTGCAAGACCGGCACGGCCTCCAGCAGCTGCCGCGTATACGGGTGTTCCGGCGCCTCCCACACGCGCTCGACCGGCCCCCTCTCCACGACGCGCCCCTCCCTCATCACCACCACCTCGTGGCACAGATAACGCACCACGCCGAGGTCGTGGGTCACGATGCACAGGGCCATGTCCCGCTCGGCGGTGACCTTGCTCAGGACATCCAGGATCTGCGCCCGGACGGAGACGTCCAGGGCGCTGACGGGCTCGTCGGCGAGGAGCACGGACGGGCGGGGCGCCAGAGCCCGGGCGATGGCGATGCGCTGCCGCTGCCCGCCCGAGAACTGGTGCGGATAGCGGCCGGCGGCCTCCGCGGGCAGGCCCACGTCGGCGAGGAGCTCGGCCACGCGCGCCGCGGCCGCGGGCGAGCGCCGGTCCGGGAGCGGCTCGGCGATGATGTCCCGTACGCGCATGCGGGGGTCGAGCGATCCCATGGGGTCCTGGAAGACCACTTGGAGGCCATGGCTGCGGCCGGGGGTCCGGCCCTGGCTGCGGCCGTCGTCCTCGCCGCGGTCCGCCACGTGGCCGACCGTCCCCGACGTCGGGCGGTCCAGGCCAGACAGCAGCCGCAGCAGCGTGGTCTTCCCCGATCCGGACTCGCCGACCACACCGGTCCGCCCGCCCGCACGGAGGTCCAGGTCCAGGCCCTCCAGCGCCGTGAAGTGCGTACGCGGCGCGAAGAGGCCGCGGCGGGGGCGGGCGTAGCGCCGGGTCAGGCCGCGGGCCTTGAGCAGGGTCCGCGGCTCGGCGGGGGCCGGAGGGCGCGGGGCCGGGACGGTCAGGTCGGAGGCCTTCAGCAGGGCCCGGGTGTACGGGTGCTCGGGGCTGCGCAGCACCTGCTCGACGGGCCCGCTCTCGACGATCTCCCCGCCGTACATCACCAGCACCCGGTGACACACGGACGCGACGAGCGCGAGGTCGTGGCTGATGTAGAGCACTGCCGTGCCGCGCTCGTCGGACACGCCCGTGACGAGGTCGACGATCTCCTTCTGGACCGTGACGTCCAGGGCGGTCGTCGGTTCGTCGCAGATCAGCAGGGCGGGGTCGGTCGCAAGGGCGCCGCCGAGGACGGCGCGCTGGCGCTGGCCGCCGGAGA